>CALGOY010000025.1 GCA_937960725.1 uncultured Bacillota bacterium | reverse complement strand
CGTACATTTCATTTGTGTCCAATCCTTCTGGCTCTAAAAAGACTTGATGGCTTTCCTTATCGGCAAATCTGACTACTTTATCTTCAATGGAAGGACAGTACCTGGCACCTACCCCCTCTATTACTCCAGAATACATGGGAGATCGATGCAAATTTTCCCTTATGATATCGTGGGTTTCAGGGGTTGTATGGGTAAGCCAACAGGAAACTTGCTCCCTATCTATCGTATCATTTAAAAAAGAAAACGGAATTATGATCTCATCGCCAGGCTGCTCTGTCATCTTTGAGAAATCTATAGAGTTTTTATTTACCCTGGCTGGAGTTCCGGTTTTAAATCTCTGAAGGCTAAATCCCAGATCCACTAAAGATGAGCTAAGGCTGTTTGCGGGAAATAAGCCGCTAGGACCACTATTTACAGAATATTCTCCGATAATAATTTTCGATTTTAGATAAACTCCTGTTGCTATAATCGCAGCTTTACACTTGTAATATTCTCCGGTGACCAGCACAACCCCTTGAACCCGACCATTTTTTACTTCAATTTCTGCTACCTCTCCCTGCTTAACGTGAAGATTTTCTTGGCTTTCAAGAGTTCGCTTCATCTCCCTCTGATACCTATTTTTATCCGCTTGAGCTCTCAAAGAATGCACGGCAGGGCCTTTTGCGGTATTTAGCATCCTTATTTGGATAAAAGTTTTATCAATATTAAGGCCCATCTCTCCTCCTAAGGCGTCTATTTCCCTCACCAAATGACCTTTTGATGTGCCTCCTATGGAGGGATTGCATGCCATTAAAGCTATTCCATCTAGATTAATCGAAAATACCGCTGTTTTATATCCCATCCTTGCAGCTGCCAGGGCAGCTTCACAGCCCGCATGCCCAGCTCCAACTACAATAACATCATATTCACCAGCAAAAAACTTCATATTTTCCGTTTCCTCCTATTTTCCTAGGCAAAATTCTGAAAATATCTTATCGATCAAATCTTCGGTCACAGTTTCTCCTGTAATTAGACCTAAGGACTCCAGCGCGCTTCTCAAATCAATAGAAACTAAATCTAGGGGGATTCCATTTTCTATTCCCTGTATTACATCTTCAAGATGGTTTCGGGCCTTTAAAAGGGCTTCCTGATGCCTCATATTGGTTATCATAATATCATCCGATACAGTTATTTCACCCTCAAAAAACATATTGTAGATTATATCCTCCAACTTTTCAATACCTTTTCCTGTAATTAAAGAGGTTTCAACTATTGTAGTATTTTTTATCCTCTCTTTTAAAAGCTCTATATCCAGCACAGCAGGCTTGTCTATTTTATTGGCTACTATAATAGATTTCCTGCCGCTAAGCCATTCTATTATTTTTTCATCCTCTTTTTCTAAAGGCCTTGACACATCTACTACCATAATTATTAAATCTGCATCTTTTATACTCTCTTTAGATCTTTCCACCCCTATCTTCTCTACCTCGTCTAGGGTCTCTCTTATACCTGCTGTATCTACAATCCTTACGTTTACCCCTTTTATATTTATATACTCCTCGATTATATCCCTGGTAGTACCCGGTATATCCGTTACAATCGCCCTATTTTCCCTTACCAAAGCATTCAAAAGAGATGACTTACCAACGTTGGGCTTTCCTATAATTACCGTCTTTATCCCATGTTTTATCAATTTACCTTTCTCCGCTGTATCTAGCAGCCTCTGGATTTTGTCTATTGCTTTCCTGACCCCATCTTCAACCCTTCTGCTAGCTATCTCCTCTATATCTTCCTCGGGATAATCTATAGTTACTTCTATATGGGCCATAATATCTAGAAGCTCATTTCTTATCTCTCCTATATGCTTAGACAAGCCACCTTCCAGCTGTTTCACAGAAATTTGGGCAGCCTTTTCCGATTTTGTGCAAATCAGATCCATTATGGCTTCAGCTTGAGTCAAATCTATTCTGCCATTTAAAAAGGCTCTTTTTGTGAATTCTCCTGGTTCAGCCAATCTAGCCCCTTGCTCTATCACCGTCTTTAAAATATTCCTTACTGGAATCATGCCTCCATGGCAGTGTATCTCTACCACATCTTCCATCGTATAGGATCTGGGGCTTTTCATTAATACCGCTAAAACTTCGTCGATTACCTGTCCTGAACTGTTTAACACCTTTCCATAATAAAAATGGCGATCTTTAAACTGCTCCATTTTTTTACCGCTTTTTGTGACGAATACCCGCTTTAAAATCTCCTCCGCATCTTCACCGCTAATCCTTACAATTCCTATTCCGCCTTCTCCTATCGGAGTTGCAATTGCAGCTATAGTATCTTCCCTATACATTCTCCTTCATCCTTTTTAAGTTTTTTCGATAATAACTTCCCCCACAAGCGTAAAAATATTAACCCAGCACCTGATGATACTGGGTTAATCTAAATTTATTAATTAATCGTTATACAATTATTTCAAAGCAATGACTACTCTCCTGTGAGGCTCTTCTCCCTCGCTATAGGTTTTTACAAAGCGATTATTCTGCAGCGCCGAATGGATTATCCGCCTCTCATAGGGATTCATAGGTTCCAATACTACCCTCTTTTTAGTTTTTGCTACTTTATGGGCAAGCCTTCTTGCAAGCCTCTTTAAAGTTTCTTCTCTTTTAGCTCTATAATTCTCCGCATCTACAATGACCCGTATATACTCTTCCGTTTGTTTATTTACATAAAGACTAACGAGATACTGAATGGCATCTAGAGTTTCTCCACGATAGCCGATGAGCAGTCCCATCCCCGAACCCTTAATCTCAATATTTATACAATTGCTCTTTTCACTAACATCTACAGCAGCAGCCTCAATACCCATCAGTTCTAACATCTCCAATAAGAACTCCTTGGCCTTCTCTCCTGGGGTTTTTTTTACGGTAGCCCTTATCCTTGCATCCCTAGCACCAATAATTCCAAACAATCCCTTTACCGGCTCTTCTAAAATCTCGATCTCCAAATTATCCCTCTGTACTCCCAGTTGAGCAACAGCCATTAGAATAGCTTCATCAATGGTTTTGCCAGAACTTTCTACGCTCCTCATTTACCAGCACCTTCCTTAACGGATTTTTGCGAAGGATTTTTCCAATTGTATATCGCCTGCTGTACAATCTGAAATATATTACTTGTCACCCAGTATATCCCAAATGCTGCTGTATACATCGATGTAAACCATATTGACATGATCGGAAATATTACCGAATAGCCTTTCATCTGCTCATTTTGAGCTCCTTGATTTGCAAAATTCATCTGATAGTAGGAAGTTAACCCTGCCAACGCAGCGAGGATAAACAGACCATTCCATCCTTCACTCAAAAACGGAATACTTCTGCCTATTATATCCCTATAAGGCGAATCGGCAATCCAGACATTCTTAATCCATAGAAATTGATAGGATGCATATTCAGAGCCCTGCAAAAATTCCAAGGCCTGTTTAGTCGTAATATTTTTCACCGCCTCTAAGAGCAGCTGTACATTTTCAGCTCCGCCAATTTCATTTAAATATTCCAAGGTCCTATTACTAGGATTGCTAAAGAGCATCGTTAGGGTTTGCCCCAGGTTTTTACCTGAATTTTGAACATTATTTATAAAATCTTGTAAAACCGGCTCAATACCTGCATTGTAATGGCTTATTAAATCTACGTAAAATTTTTCTATCTCCATATTTGAAATAGCCCTCAGTGCAGCAAACAATGCGAAAAATATAGGCAATTGCAGCAAAGCAGGTAAACATCCGCCTAGTGGATTTATATTATGCTTTTGATACAGCTGCAGCATCTTTTGGTTTTTAACTTCAGGATCATACTTGTATTTTTTATTTATCTTATCAATTTCTGGCTGTATCTCAGCTAGTTTCCTGGTAGAAGTCTTAGATTTCCAATCAAGGGGCAGCAGAGCTAACCGCATCAATATGGTAAACAAGATAACCGATAAGCCATAATTGCCTGTTATACTATTTATGCCTGTTAATACATTCTGCAAAAAGCCTACAAAGGCTCCCCACACCTAAATCACCCGCCTGTCACTGTCTCTTCTTTTGCTTTTTAAGCTCTCGCAAACTATCACTTCAAAGGATCATAACCTCCTGGATGGAATGGATGACACTTCAGCACTCTTCTTATAGCCAGGTAAATTCCTTTAAGTAGACCATACTTCTCTAACGCCTGAATAGCATACTCGGAGCAAGTAGGATAAAATCGGCAGCAGCTCGGAAATATCGGCGATATAAACCTCTGATATAGCCTTATTATGTATATAGCTAACCTTTTCATTTTAAACTTTCTTTACTATTCTTTATCCTGATCCCCATCTTTATTTTTTAGTAAATCTGCCCTTTTTAATAGATTTTCCATCTGTTTCTTTAAGGTATGAAAATCAGCAGCTTTTGCGCCTCTCCTAGCGATAAAAACCAAGTCATAACCTGGCTTTATGTTGTCCATTTTACTCCTATATATCTCCCTCAACTGCCTCTTGATCCTATTTCTCTTAACTGCAGTTCCAAACTTTTTACTAATAGAAAATCCAACCCTCGTCACTTCAGCATTGGTCTTTCTATACACCAAAACCAAGCAATAATTTGCGAGAGATTTTCCTTTTTTAAACGTATAGCTAAAATCACGCCTTTTCCTAAGTCTAAACTGTTTTTTCACCTATAATCCCCCAGGATTATCCTTGTTTTATTATGGCAGAAAAGGCCACTTACAAGTGGCCTATGCTGTCAATCTCTTTCTACCTTTTTGCCTCCTCCTCTTGAGGACTCGTCTACCACTTCTAGTACTCATTCTTTTTCTAAAACCATGCACCTTTTTTCTGTGTCTCTTTTTTGGCTGATATGTCCTTTTCATTTTACTTTCTCCCCCTTTCCGGTCCGATTCTCATTAATGAAAACAGCACGGCTCGTGCTGGATTCTGGCAAACCATCGATTACCGATATTTTATCCACATAATTTATCAAAAGTCCGCTTCTTGTATTATAAGCGAATTCTATTCCCACTGTCAAGAAATTAAACGAAATCTTGATTATCCACAGATTATCTGATATTATATATTTGTCTGTTGATAACTCTGCCCTATAATATAATAATGGTAGAAAAATTTATAAGTTATACACAATCTGTGGATAAACCTGTGTATAATTCTATCTTTCTTCCCCTATTCGGTCTAAATTTGGCTGAAAACATCGCACTTTTCCACTTGTTGATATTGTTATTAATTTCCCTGTTTATAATTTTATCATCTTCGTGGTATTTTATCCCCATTTTTTTAATTCTTTTTATAGAATTGAAAAATATGGCAAAAATAGTACTGTAACGGTATTTAATGGGAGGTTTCCTTCATGGACAATCTGATTCTAGAGCTATGGCAAAAAACATTAAATTTATTAAAAGTAGAGCTAACTGATGTAAGCTTTAATACATGGATAAAGGCTATAGAACCCCTAGTTATAAGAGATGATTGCCTATACCTTTGTGTTCCAAACGACTTTACTAAAGGGATCCTTGAATCTAGGTACACCAGCCTCATTTCAAACTGTATAAAGCAGGTGTCAGGCAAAGATTATGAAATTACATTTATACTGGCCAGTGAAGCAGAGGAATACCTAAATCCCAGCCCCAATAAAGAACCTTGGCAAAACGACAGCGGAACGATGCTTAATTCTAAATACACCTTTGACAGCTTTGTGATAGGCAATAGCAACCGCTTTGCCCACGCTGCTTGCTTAGCTGTAGCCGAAGCGCCTGCCAATGCCTATAATCCCCTTTTTATATACGGAGGCGTAGGTTTAGGTAAGACTCACTTAATGCACGCCATAGGCCACTATATTCTCTCTAATAATCCCTCCACTAAGGTTCTTTATGTTTCTTCTGAAAAGTTTACCAATGAATTGATTACCTCTATTCAGACCAACAAAAACGTAGAATTTAGAAATCGATACCGCAACGTCGATGTCTTGCTAATTGACGATATACAGTTTATTGCAGGAAAAGAAAGTACTCAGGAGGAGTTTTTCCATACTTTTAACGCCCTTTACGAAGCCAATAAACAGATTATAATCTCCAGCGACAAACCACCGAAAGAGATACCCACGCTGGAAGAGAGGCTAAGATCCCGTTTCGAATGGGGTTTAATAGCTGATATCCAACCTCCAGATCTAGAGACACGGGTAGCTATTCTGCGGAAAAAAGCGGAATTAGAAAACATCGAAGTGGATGATGAAGTACTGCTTTTCATCGCTAAAAGAATCGAATCCAATATCCGGGAGCTAGAGGGAGCTTTAATTCGGGTTATGGCCTACTCTTCCCTCAATAACAACAAGTTAGATGTATCCATCGCCAAAGAAGCCCTAAAAGATATTATATCTGACAATAGCCCGAAACCTATAACTGCTGACCTAATTATGAATGTAGTTGCTTCTCATTTTAAATTAAAGGTGGACGATTTTAAATCTAAAAAAAGAAGCCGCAATATAGCATACCCTAGGCAGATAGCTATGTACCTTTGTAGGGAATTGACAGATCTATCCCTTCCTAAAATCGGAGAGGCTTTCGGGGGACGAGATCATACAACCGTTATCCATGCCTGCGATAAAATTTCGAATGAATTAGAAGACGATATAGAGCTAAATAAACTAATCAACAAATTAAAAACCGATATCAAAGAAGCTTAAAAACTAGTTTGTGCAATAAATGTGGACAAGTATTAGAGATAGCGATAACTTATCCTAATATTTATCCACAGTTAATTTCGCAACATTTCCATGTTTTTTGATATAATTCACATTTTCACAGCCTCTACTACTGTTACTACTATTTATTGATATACACAATAACCTATAGGAGGTATTTTATGAAGTTCTCGTGTTCACAAAAAAAACTAGCGGAAAATATATCTATAGTTCAAAAAGCCATATCACCCAGAACCACCCTCCCCATATTAGAGGGCATATACATTGAAGCTTCAAAAGGAATCATCAAACTGGTAGGAAATAATCTGGATTTAGGAATCGAATGTTTCATGGAAGCAGATATTGAAAGAGAAGGCTCTGTTGTTGTACCTTCCCGCATATTTGGGGATATAATTAGAAAACTTCCCGATTCTATAATAGAAATCGAAGTTGTGGATAACTTTGTAGTAGAAATAAAAACCGCAAACTCATTGTTTAAAATACAGGGAATACAGCCGGACGAATATCCAGATTTAGAGCGGATTGAAGAAAATGATCCCGTCGAAATAGAACAAGGCCTGCTAAAACAAATGATTCAACAGACCATATTTGCAGTAGCTACAGACGAAACAAGACCAATTTTGACCGGTGCGCTTTTTGAAATAGGAGGAAATGAGGTAAATATGGTATGCCTCGATGGATATCGCTTAGCTGTTCGAAAAGGAACTACATCAGGAGAAAATTCCCTAAATGTGGTAATACCTGGAAAAACCCTAAACGAGCTTAGCCGCATAATAGATAATGAAGACGAAAAAATAAATATAACCATAGACGTCAAGCATGTTTTAGTCGATATGGGCTATACGAGAATTATATCCAGGCTTTTAAATGGGGAATTTATTAATTATAAACAGATAATACCATCTGAGTATAAAACTAGAATCAAATTAGATGTGAAACTGCTCTCCGACTGTATAGAAAGAGCTTCTCTCCTTGCTATGGACGGAAAAAATAATCTAATAAAGCTCAATATACAAGAAGATCGCCTGGTAATCACATCCAATTCGGAGATCGGTCAAGCCTATGAAGAAATGCCAATAATAATGGAGGGCAAAGAGCTGACGATAGCTTTCAACGCTAGATATTTCCTAGATATTCTCCGAGCCATCGACGATCAGGAGATATGTATTGATTTTACAACCAATGTCAGTCCCTGCGTATTTAGGCCTCTAGAGGGGAATAACTATACATATCTTTTACTGCCTGTTAGAATATATGGAGGATGAAGAGGATGAAAAAAATACCGATTACTACAGAATTTATAAAATTAAGCCAATTTCTCAAATGGGCGGCTGTAGTAGAAACTGGAGCAGAAGCTAACCATTTGATACGAGAAGGCAAGGTAAAGGTAAATGGCGAAGTCGAACTTAGGAGAGGCAAAAAACTTCGCATAGGAGACATTGTAGAGATAGATGATCAGCAATTCCTGGTAACTGGGGAAGGAAGTGCAGATATTGCAGTTAAAGGAGCTAAGTCTTAATAACTTTAGGAATTACGTTAAATTAGAGTTGAAATTCAACTCTAATTTAGTTGTTTTTTTTGGAAGAAATGCTCAAGGGAAAACCAATATTTTAGAATCTATATTTCTATCCTGCACGGGCCGCTCCCATCGAACCTCCAAAGACAAAGAGCTGATCCTTTGGGGCAAGGACAGGGCGTCTGTCAAAATTCTCTGCTCTAAAGAAGAAGGAGATAGCCTTATAGAACTTTTTCTACATTCAAAGGACCGGAAAAAAATCCATATAAATGGAATACCTGCCCAAAGACTGGGCGAGCTGATGGGGCACTTAAACAGCGTACTGTTTTCTCCTGAGGATTTAAAACTAGTCAAGGGCGGCCCGGGAGAGCGCAGGAGATTTATCGACATGGAGATATCCCAGGTAAGGCCCAGGTATTTTTACAGCCTACAACAGCACAATCGCATTTTAAAGCAGAGAAATAATCTATTGAAAGAAATACAGCAAAATAGCAGCTTGAGAAAGACCCTTCCAATATGGAACGAGCAACTGGCAAAAGTCAGCGCTTATATTATGTTGCAGCGGAAATTTTTTATTGATTCGCTATATCATATTTCAAAACAGATACACAGAGAGATATCTGCAGGCAGCGAGGAGTTAGAGGTGTGGTACAACCCCTCTATTTCTTTTGATACCGAAGATATGAATAAAATTGCGGAAATTTTCTTAGAAACCCTTCAAAAGAATGAAGAGGAGGATATAAAGAGAGGGAGTACTAGCAAAGGCTGCCATAGGGATGATATGCAGATCAATATAAATGGAGTCGACCTAAAAACTTTTGGATCCCAAGGCCAACAGAGAACTGCAGTTTTATCGCTCAAACTTTCAGAGATAGAACTTATGTATAGGGAAACAGGGGAGTATCCAATATTGCTTTTAGATGATGTGATGTCGGAATTAGATAATTTTCGGCAGAAGATGCTCTTATCTTATTTAGATAGGGTGCAAACCTTCATTACAACCACAGAGCTGATAAACCTTCCAGGTATAAATATGCAGAATGTTGAACTGTATGAGATAAATAAAGGAACTGCATCAAAATGCTGTGGAAAGCAGCCATAACCAATTAAATCTTTTAGATTTTTGCAAAATAGGCTATAATTATATAGAATAGATATAATTTGAAATAATTTTATATAAAAGGATAGGTGGACCATTATGGTATTACATTTAGGAGGAGATGTGGTGGTACCCACCAAGGATATCATTGCTATATTTGATTTGAAAACTACGAAAGATTCTGATATAAATAAAGAATTTTTAGAAATAGCGGACGATGAAGGCTTTATCCAGAATATTTCGGACGATGAGCCAAAGAGTTTTGTGCTAGTCGAATCAGATGGTAAAACGGTGATGTATATGTCTCCTATTTCTTCTTCGACCCTATTGAAGCGAAGTATGTTAAGGGAGGATATTTATGGAACAGAACAACGTAATAAATAACAAAACAAACTACGATGAAACACAGATTCAGGTATTAGAGGGGTTAGAAGCTGTACGCAAAAGACCAGGCATGTATATAGGCAGCACTAGTGTTAGGGGACTGCATCATTTAGTATATGAAGTTGTAGACAACAGCATAGATGAGGCCATGGCAGGCTTTTGCGATACTATAAATATAACGATTCACAAAGATTCTTCTATAACTATCGAAGATAATGGCAGAGGTATCCCAGTAGGCATCCATCCCAAAATGGGAAAGCCTGCAGTAGAGGTTGCATTGACTGTACTGCATGCTGGAGGTAAATTTGGAGGCGGTGGATATAAGGTTTCAGGAGGCCTCCATGGAGTTGGTCTATCCGTTGTAAATGCTCTTTCTGAGTGGTTGGTTGTCCATGTAAAAAGGGAAGGGCATATATATAAACAAAGATATGAAAGAGGGGTAACTAAAAGCCCCCTTGAAATAATAGGGGAAGCCGACAATACCGGTACGACAATTACATTTAAACCGGATCAGCTCATATTCGAAGATATCAATTTTAACTACGACATATTGAAAAGCAGAATGCGGGAGCTGGCATTTTTAAACGCAGGTGTGAAGATAAGGCTTGCAGATGAAAGAAGCGGTGCTGATGAAGTGTTTCACTATGAGGGTGGTATTGTATCTTTTGTAGAATATTTAAACAAAAACAAGACTGTAATTCATCCTACTCCTATCTATATTTCCGGGAAAAAAGATGATACCTTCATCGAAGCAGCATTGCAGTATAACGATATGTACGTTGAAAATATTCATTCATTTGCCAATAATATTAGTACCCAAGAGGGCGGTACTCATCTAATAGGATTTAAGTCTGCTTTAACCAGGGTCATCAACGACTATGCTAGAAAGCACAACATATTAAAAGAAAACGAAAACAATCTAACTGGCGAAGACACACGGGAAGGTCTATCTGCGGTAATCAGCGTTAAACTTACTAATCCCCAATTTGAAGGTCAGACCAAGACGAAGTTGGGAAATAGCGAAGTTAGGGGAATGGTCGAAACCATAATGATAGAGGGTCTGTCTACTTTCATGGAAGAAAATCCATCGGTTGCTAGAGCTATTGTAGAAAAAGCATTAAATGCGTCCAGAGCCAGGGAGGCAGCTAGAAAGGCAAGGGAGTTAACCCGAAGAAAGTCTCTACTGGAATCTGTTTCCTTACCAGGTAAATTAGCCGACTGCATTGAAAAAGACCCTGCAAAGAGTGAGATCTTCCTAGTGGAGGGGGATTCCGCTGGAGGATCTGCAAAGCAGGGAAGGAATAGACATTTCCAGGCAATATTGCCCTTGAGAGGTAAGATTTTAAACGTAGAAAAAGCCCGCATAGATAGAGTCCTTGCAAGCGAAGAGATTAAAGCCATGATTACGGCTTTTGGAACGGGAATAGGAGAAGATTTTGATATCAGCAAGCTTAGATACCATAGGATTATAATCA
>CALGOY010000024.1 GCA_937960725.1 uncultured Bacillota bacterium | reverse complement strand
TACTCTCACGTTTAGTTTAACTTAACTTCTACCGTTTAATCAAACTATTTTCTAAGAAGCCTCCCTATAGGAACGTGTATTCCATAGTCCATCATGCCCCTGATAATCTGATTTTCATTTAAGCTTCCTAAAACCTGCAGCCTTTCATCAACTACTTTAACATTATGATAGCGATAAGGGGAAAATTTTCTCATCACTTGTTTTAGTGGAGTGTCATATAGGGCGACTATCTCTTTAACGTTAAGAAGCCCTTCTTTGATGAGAAAATCTTTTTTATAGGTGATATCCCGGATAAACATATAGCTGGCAGTCTTCTTTTCTTTTAAAGCAGAATAACTGAGGAAACCTGCCATTATAAAAAAGGTGGGATTAAAAATTTTATAATATAAGGCATAAATACCTGTCATTACAAAAAAGAGAGATAGGGTAAGCCCTCCATATACCGCTATATTTGTGGCTTTTTTCATACCTACTTCTCGGGCTAGTATTGCCCTTAATACCCGGCCCCCATCTAACGGCAAAGCCGGCAATAAGTTAAAAGCTGCTAAAATCAAATTTATCTCCAAAAATCTATTGTTTTCTGCGGATACTATTCCTAAACTTTGGATGGCAGAATAGCCTAGTATTAAAAATATATTTGCTGCAGGACCCGCAAGGGCAATGTATATTTCATGGGTGGGGTTTAATTCAAATAAACTTTCAATCCTTATAGCCCCTCCAAAAGGCAATAGTTCTATTTCTTTTACTTTCATATTTAATAACTTAGCCGCCCCCACATGGGCCATTTCGTGAAATAGAAGAATGAAAAAAATGGTGGCCAACTCTGCTCCATTACCCAGGAATACGGCAACAGCCACCATTATTAACAGTATTATACTGACATGGACATCGGTATTAAAAAGAGAACCTATTTTCATAAATATTACCCGCCTTCACTTGCCTGAATTTATGAAAAGCATGGGATCTACGGGCTTTCCATTAACCCATGTCTCAAAATGTAATACCGGAGTTCCATCTTCTGTTCGCCCCATTCTCCCAATCTGTTCTCCCTTTTTAACCTGATGTCCCACATCTACAATAAGCTCAGAGCATCCCGTATACAAAGTCACCACGTTGCTACCTTGAGTTATCTCTATATATTTACCCCGAATTTCATCTTCGCCTATAGCACTTACATAACCATCATAGACAGCATATATTTTATCATTTTGATTTCCCTGAATATCTATACCGGTATTTGTTCCTTTATCCTTTCCACCCATCTCTTCGCCAAAAAAAGCTATTACCTTTCCCTCTGCAGGAACAGAAAATTTCATGTCTATCGGCAGCTCTTCACTAGTCCTTTGCTCACTAAAAACCGCTTTTACGCCCTCGGGTATCCAGTTATCTACAAATTTAAGCCTGCCAAGCGTTTCATCAATATCAAAATCAGTAGTTACCGCGTCCCGAACATAGCCTAAAATATTCTGCGTAAAAGAGGTATCTATACTTTTTAGAATGACCACTATTAATATAATCGCAGCACAGATTACCATGTTCCGAAGCAAGGATATTGATCCATCATCTTCTTCGTATCCTCTCCAGTTTCTGCCACTACTATAGCGAGAACTACGGTACCTAGCGCGAGGCATAGGTAAGTCTAAAGGTAGCTTTTCACGGCTTTTCCGGCGGTCCCTTTTAGTATTTTGAATATTGATGTTTCCTTGCATCTTTTGTTCCCCTCCTCATTTTCTATAATAAATATATTGAGAAGAGGAACATATTATGACATCTAAAAAATATCCTGATTTTTTTCGGGAGGATTGACTATAAGTCTCCAATCTAGATCTCCCCGTTCAATAGCTTTTACCAAAACTTCCGCTGTTGCCATATTAGTCGCTAGAGGTATGTCATGGACATCGCATAACCTTAGTAAGGCATTTACATCTGGCTCATGGGGCTGGGCAGTTAGTGGATCCCTTAAAAAGATTACTAAATCTATTTTGTTGTATGCAACTAAAGAGCCAATCTGTTGATCGCCACCCAACGGACCTGAAAGAAATCGATGGACAGAAAGCCCAGTAGCCTCGGCTATAAGCTTGCCAGTAGTTCCTGTAGCACATAGATTATGCTTTGCTAAAATATTTTTATAGGCTATACAAAAATTTACCATATCCTCTTTTTTCTTATCATGGGCAATTAAAGCGATATTCAACAGTTTCCCTCCTAGAATTTGATTTTCTGCCTTCTCATTCCAATGTTTAATACCAATCCATAGGCTATCATATTAGTCCACATAAAGCTGCCGCCATAGCTCATAAAGGGAAGAGGAATACCTGTAACCGGGGTTAATCCCATCGTCATCCCAATATTTTCAAAAATATGCGCTATCATCAATGCGGCAACTCCTATAACGATAAGGGAACCAAACTTGTCCTTGGCTTTTACGGCTATCATAATGGTTCGTATTATTAAAAATAGATACAGCCCTATAATAACAATTCCTCCGACAAATCCAAATGCTTCAGTCAGTACAGCAAATATAAAATCAGTATGGGCTGCTGGAAGGAAGTTCAATTGGCTTAATGTGTTATTAGTCAAAATCCCTTTGCCAATTATCCGTCCCGAACCAATAGCCGTTATGGACTGCGAAACTTGGTATCCTTTCCCCGTAGGATCTAATTCTGGATTTAAAAACACCCGTATTCTATCCTTTTGAACTTCTGATAATAGCGCAAACCATACAACGGGTATTATTGCCACACCGGATCCTATAATGCCAAATAGCAATTTATAGCTTATATTTGAAACAAAAAGCATCCCAAATAAAATTACGATAAATACTGCCGCAGTTCCAAAATCCGGCTGTGATAAAATTAAAACAAGCGGCAATGCTAATCGCAGCAATATGGGGATTAAATCTTTTATGTGATTGATCCCTTCATCGCCTTTCTTAGACAAAACCTTCGCAAAGGTCAAGATTATAGAAATCTTGGCAAATTCGGATGGCTGCAGTGCAAAGGGGCCAATAGGAATCCAGCTCTGCGCCCCTCCCATTATGGCTCCAGCAACGTCTACATAAAGCAAAAGTGCAACTACTATCCAATAAATATAATCAACATAATCCCCTATAATATGGTAATCAATACTGATTACCACTGCCATCAAAACAAGACCGCTAAGAAACCAAAGAAACTGCAGTCTCACATGATAAACATTCAGATTCCTAATCGCCTCTATAAGATTTTCTCCACCTTCTGTAGGTAGCCGTTTTGCTATGCCAATTCCTAAAATTCCTATGCCTACAAGCAAAAATATTATAAGTAATATGATAAAATCAAAATTCTTTAGTAATCTCTTGTCTATTTTTTTTTCGAACATTTTTCCTCCTAAGTAATTTCTCTGATTTATTATATCATACATATACTAAGATTAAAATAGGATTAAAAGCAGTAAGTTTTTATATAAAAATAGGCAGACCTCCAGTTTACAATAAAGGCCTACCTACCCCCATCCCTACCCAGCTCAAGCTTGCTCATCCTATATTTTTACCTATTTTTTTCACCTTGCGAATAGGAATATTAGCAACTAACGCAGAACCAAAGGTATTATCGTCCTTTGGAACTCTATTTAGGCGGATGTCTATATTATCCTCTTCAATTTCCACATAGTCAGACATTACCTTAACGATATCTCCTTTAACCATATCTAAAAATTTCGGAGAAACATTTGCCCTATCGTGTATTAGTACTAACTTCAACCGTTCTTTTGCAATATCTTTGCTGGGACTTTCATCTTTTCCCAGAAATTTAAATAAATCAAACAAATACTTTCCCCCCTAATAGGATTTTCTCTTATTAAGCCCGAACAAGCGTTTGAGCTTTTCCACAAATGTGTCTGGCTCCTCTAAATTCATAATAGGTACATCCTGTCCTAATAGCCTCTTAGCTATATTCCGAAATGCCTGTCCTGCCATAGTATTCTCTTCACTCACTACTGGCTCTCCCCTGTTAGTGGATATAACAATTTGTTCATCGTCTGGAACTACACCAAGCAAATCGATCCCTAAAATATCAATTGTATCGTCAATATCCATCATGTCGCCCCGTTTGACCATATCAATCTTCAAGCGATTGATTATAAGCATTGGATCTGATAATCCACTAGATGACAAAAGTCCAATTATTCGATCTGCATCCCTTACAGCAGAAACCTCTGGAATAGTTACTATAATCGCTTTATCTGCTCCAGCTATAGCATTTTTAAATCCCCGCTCAATGCCCGCGGGACAATCTATCAATACATAATCGAACTGCTCTTTCAATTCTTTAGATAGTTCCTGCATCTGTTTAGGAGATATAGCCGTTTTATCTTTAGTTTGGGCGGCAGGCAATAGAAAAAGTCCATTAAACCGCTTATCTTTTATTAAAGCCTGCTTCAACCGGCATGTACCTTCTACAACGTCTACTAAATCATATACTATCCTATTTTCTAATCCCATGACTACATCCAGATTTCTAAGACCTATGTCTGCATCTACCAATACTACTTGCTTTCCCTCCATAGCTAAAGCAGTTCCAATGTTTGCTGTAGTAGTGGTCTTGCCGACTCCTCCTTTTCCGGATGTAATTACAATAACCTCTCCCATTAGTCCATTCCTCCCATATATTGTCTATTAGCTTCTTTCCCGCGGCCTGTTAAACAGCAGGGTTCTATAATCAAATTTCCATCTTTTACATAAGCTATTTCGGGATACAATGGTTGACTTATATCTCCTTCCGGGGGTCTAGTGATGATACTGCCTATTCTCAGCTGAGTAGGCTGGAGGCAAAAGGCTACCACTATCGCCTTGTGGTTGCCACCAGCTCCAGCATGGGCCATCCCCCTCAATGTCCCGAATATTACAATATTACCTGCCGCTACTACTTCCCCACCCGGATTAACATCGCCAATGATTATTATATTTCCCTCATAGCTTATTCTCTGACCATTTCGGACAGTACCTCTATAGAACCGAGTCATTCCTTCTTCAATACCATCAAAGGACTGCGTTTTAGATTTTTCTTCACGAATATTTTCAGAAAACTTCACAGCAGCTAAATCTATCCGAGGGGATATAAAACCTAAAATATCATGCTTTTCTTCGCGGCTAAACTTTTTTCCAGAAAAAATTAAATTTACTGATGCCCCCTCAAAAAATCTCTCTGCTTTTTTAAATTTCTTCTGTAATGTTTCCTTTAATGTTTCCAAACCTATATCAGGTTCTACATGTATGTGAAGTCCGTCTAACATGCCCTTAAATAGAATCGGTTCTTTATTCATATTCAGAACTCCTTCGCAACACACTTCTAGCCTATATTCTTTCTAATTTTATTCGTCAAATAATTCTAAAATCCTGCAAATACTTCAATAAATTTAATATTTCTAATCATTGCAGCTCATTTATCGGCTGAATTAGCTCATTTCTTCTTTGTTCCTTCTGCCTATAATATTCTTCAATAATTCTTCGGGCTATCCATGCCGCATTCCCTGAGGTCCTCCCGTTAGGAATAGCAACTACTACAGCAATTTCCGGATCTTCGTAGGGAGTAAAGGCAACAAACCAGGCATAGTTGCGATTTTCATCAGTCGGAATTACTTCCGCTGTTCCCGTCTTACCCCCCAGGGTTATCTGGGGGTCCATGTCTCTAAATATTGATACTGCTGTACCAGCACCACCACCATCATAAGAGGCATCATTAACTACTCTCCACATTCCTTCCTTAATTGCATCAGTATATTCCTGGTTTATTTCCAATTGTCGAATAATTTCGGGCGCTCTTTTTTCAATAATCTTTCCATCTGAATCCACTATCTCTTTTACTACCTGAGTTCTTAGAACCTTCCCACCATTTACTAAAGCTGCTATATATCTTGCTACACTTAAAGGACTAACAATAGTATATCGCTGCCCTATTCCAGTCATTATAGTGTCTGAAGGGGTCCATCTCTTATAACTACGCAAAACGTTAGTTCTTATCTCAGCAGCCGCTTGGCTGGCATTTTCAGTATAACCCATCTCCCTCAGCATATCGGCTATAGCCTCTATTTCCTCAAGACCTGATTTAGCAGAGCGATCCTCCGACAGCGGAAAATCTATTAGCCGGTCTACCAATTCCTTCTGCTCGTCTGTAAGTGTATCGCCAAAGTATCCATATCTTCTCATAATTCTAATTATCAAAGTCCTCATGTTACCTCTTTCCGCTTCTACTTTTGTCTCTCTTCCTGGTATTACATTTTTATCTGCCTCCGGCGATAATATCTCTAACCCAGTTTGTCCATCAAGACCATACAAAGTAGCCCACTTATTTATAGCATCAACCCCCAGTCGATCTGCAACCTCATAGAAAAAGTAGTTGCAGGAATGCTTTAATGCATCCGACAAATTCTCATAGCCATGCCCTCCTGCCCTCCAGCATCTGGGTCCGTTTACAGAATCGTATTTCGTATATCTTCCGTGGTCATATATTCTCTCATTTACAGTAATTTCACCCTCCATCAAGCCTGCTACTCCGATCAACATTTTGAAAACTGATCCCGGTATCATTCCTCCCTGGAAGGCTAGAGCAAATTGATTTCCTTCTTTTTTAGGACTGTTAGGATCAAAGGAGGGATAGCTGACCATGGCCAATATCTCTCCAGTGTTAACATCTAAAACTACTGCAGCACCTTCCTCTGCAAGGGGAGCTACATTGTTTTTGTAAGGCCCTAGCCCTTGCCTCATCTTAGCAATTTCCTCTTCCAAAATACTAAATACAGCATTTTGCAGCTGGCTATCTATGGTTAGCACAATATTATCTCCATTCTGAGGAGCTACCTCTTCAAGTACTCGGATTACCTTTCCATTTGAGTCTACTTCAGCTACTAGCTTTCCTTGCCGGTCTTTTGTACTGCCAGTTAGCCATTTCTCTCCATAAGCTTCAATCCCAACTTGTCCGATTTTATCCCTCGATATATCATATCCCTGTTCTTTGTACTGCTCTACCTGCTCCTCCTGTATACTACCTATATAGCCCACTATATGGGCCATTGTCTCTCCCATTGGATAGTAACGACCGCTCTCTACCGTAGTCTGAATACCCGGCAGTTCTGATGCAAAGGTTTCCAGTTCAATCAAGGTTTCATAGCTTATTTCTGATGCAATGGGAATAGGCTCGTATTGGGTAAACCTTCTCATATAAATTTCAAGGCGGATGCAAGCGATCCTCCTAGCCATTTCATCAGATATGCTTTCGTCAATTTTATATCGCTCCCTCAAATACTCCATCATTTCATCCGCAGTCATTTCCCTTTTTACGCCAATTCGGTTAGCCCACTTGTTATAGCGTTCCTTGCGTACATCAGGCTCTTCATCTTCCCAGATATAATAGAATTTTCCTTTATCTTTTAAACTGTGCGCCCCTTCTCTGATTTTGATTGGTATGCTGTCTATGAGGGTATCCTCATCGCCATTTTTATATATGATATCTAAAAATTTAAGAAGTACGTTATTTATTTCCTCATGATCAGTAGGAAACTGCCGCCTATTTAACTGGACAGCATAAATCTGGTTATTAACGGCAACTGGAATTCCATATCTATCCAAAATGTTCCCTCTATTTCCCCTCAGCTTCAATTCCACTCTTTGTCGATTTAATGATTCTGCGTAGAGTTCTTCTCCCTTTTCCACAGTTAAATAGGAAAGTTGGAAAGCCAAGATAGAAAAACCAATGGTACATATAATTGCAAATTGAACGTATCTATTTTTTAGTTTTTCTAGTAGCTTCAATATTCAACCTTCTCCCATCTGTATGATATAGTCATTTTATTAGTTATTTTATCATGATTTTAGCAAATAAAAAAGAGGCATTGCACCTCTATTTTAATATTATAATATAGCAAATTTATTTATAATTTTTGGCAGCTAAACTTATCCGTATTAATATTTGCTATAGCTTATGCCTCATAAATTTATGTCTATATAGATTGCGAATTAAGGCAAATACTATAGGCATCAAAGCAATAGTATATAAAAGCTCCGGTATTATAATTTTGTATAGAGCTTCATCCAGGGGTATATCGATTTGCATAAAAAAATTATATATAAGCACTATTGTTTGCTTTAAAATACTTGAAAAGGCTGCAAAAACAACTGGAACTATCAAGCGATCTATATAAACTTTCATATATGCAAGCCCTACTATATAGCCTATAAGCATGTATTGCAGAGTATAAAGCCCTATATTATTTCCAAATAATATGTCCTGTAACAAGCCCCCTACAAATCCAACTACTGCCCCCGTTGGATTTCCTGCTATAAGGGAAAACGATACCACTAATGTCAGCAGAGAATCGAAGATTATGTTATCAATCTGCAAAAAAGGGAACACCGATGACTGCAGCACGATGTTAAGCACCAATATTCCCAATATAATACATTCCTTCATTTGAGACCACCCTTTAATCTGCATTTGTTTCACTATATTCTCTGCTAGACACAACCACCAAAACCTCTTCTAATCTCTGAAAATCTACTCCTGGTTCAATGATGGCGGTCTTGTAAAGATTTCTCTCTTCTTTTATTACTTCTTTTACCTCGCCGATATAAATACCCTTCGGAAATATATCGCCCAATCCGGAGGTGATAACCTTATCACCTTCAACAACACTGGAATCTTCTGGAAGATAAATCATTCTGCACATTCCGTCTTCCATAACTAAACTATTATTTCCCTTAACAATACCATTATCTCTGTTTCTCTGTATTATTGCACTCACTGCGCTTTGACCATCGACGATTGTCCGCACTTTGGACCAGTTTTCTGCAACTTCAACTACCCGCCCTACCAAGCCTTTCTCGGTGACAACTGCCATATTTACAGATATTCCGTCCTTTTCTCCCTTATCGATAGTAATTAGGTTAAACCAATTCCCCGGATTTTTAGCAATAACCCGAGCTCCAGTTACAATAAACTCTTCATTCTGGTCTGCAAATCTAAGGAGTTCCTTTAACCTCTTGTTCTCCTTCTCCAACTCCTCTAATTTGACCAGTTCCTTCTCTAAGTGGGCTACTTTTTCTTTTAAGGCCTCATAATTGCCCTTCATATTTCTGCGCTCATCAATCTCAGAAAAAAAGTTATATACAGTCGATGATACAGTATACAATCCCCTTTGAAAGGGAGCCACAATTTGGCCGACAAAGCCTTCTAGGGCAGTCATCCTATCCCGGCTATTAGATGTAGAGAACATAAGCACAACTAAGGCAATTGAAATAACTATTATAATTATCAAAGAAAACTTCTTAAAAAATCGGGGCACTTTTCGCACCCCCTATTATATACTTCTATTTGGTAAAGCTACTTTTTTCAATGTTTCTATTTCTTCTACAATGCGTCCAGCCCCTAATGCTACGCAATCTAAAGCATTTTCAGAAATATGAACAGGCATTCCTGTCTCTTGTCTGACTAATTCATCTAAACCGTTGAGTAGAGCACCGCCACCAGTAAGCATAATACCCTTATCCATTATATCGGAAGCAAGCTCCGGCGGCGTCTTCTCCAAAGTCAATTTTATAGCATCTACAATGCTGTTAACAGATTCCCTTAAAGCCTCCATAATCTCAGAGGATGTAATTCGCAAGGTTTTTGGAAGGCCAGTCACTAAATCCCTTCCCCTCACCTCCATGTCAGCTTCTTCTTCCCCAGT
>CALGOY010000023.1 GCA_937960725.1 uncultured Bacillota bacterium | reverse complement strand
AAGGAGAGTGTTATATGGAAGAATCGAAAAAGCCTAAAAAGCCGATTATATTTTATTATTTAGTTACTCTAGTTGTTGTAATATTATTAAATGCTTTTGTGTTTCCAGCTATGTTGAGGCGGCAAATTATTGAGGTAGATTACGGGACTTTCCTAAAACAGATTGAAGAAGGGAAAGTTAAGACCGTTGAGGTTCAGGATGATCGAATAGTTTTTATCGGAGAAGATAGGGATGGCAAAGATGCAGTGTATGTAACCGGTATTATGCCTGATCCTGATCTGACAGAACGGTTATATGGGGCGGGAGTAAAATTTGGCAGCGTTATTCCTGCAGAGACTTCGCCTATTATAGACTTTCTGGTTAATTTCTTATTTATGTGGATCTTACCAGGATTATTATTCATTGCATTAGGTCAGTTCTTTATAAATAAATTACAAAATAAATTAGGCGGTTCTAATGTTATGACTTTTGGCAAGAGCAATGCAAAAATATATGTTGAAGCTCAAACAGGTATATCTTTTGAAGATGTGGCGGGCCAGGATGAAGCAAAAGAAGCCTTGCAGGAGATTGTAGACTTTTTACACAATCCCCAGAAGTATTAAAGAAATAGGTGCCCGTATTCCCAAGGGGGCTTTATTAGTAGGTCCTCCCGGTACAGGGAAGACTCTTTTGGCTAAAGCAGTAGCAGGAGAAGCAAAGGTGCCTTTCTTTTCAATTTCGGGCTCTGAATTTGTAGAAATGTTTGTAGGTTTAGGAGCTGCAAGGGTTAGAGATCTATTTAAGCAGGCTCAGGAGAAAGCTCCATGTATTGTATTTATTGATGAAATAGATGCCATAGGCAAGAGCCGCAATGCCGGAAGCATAGGAGGTAATGACGAAAGGGAGCAGACATTGAATCAGCTTTTGACCGAGATGGACGGGTTTAATTCCGATAAGGGAGTTGTAATACTAGCGGCAACTAATAGACCGGAAACTCTAGATAAGGCTATTTTAAGGCCTGGAAGATTTGATAGGCGAATTCCTGTAGAGCTACCCGATCTGGCAGGAAGGGAAGCTATTTTAAAAGTGCACGCTAAGAGGGTTAAGCTGGGAGGAGATATTAATTTTAATGCCATTGCTACTAGGGCAACATCAGGTGCTTCTGGAGCTGATTTGGCTAATATCGTTAATGAGGCAGCTATAAGGGCGGTGAAGTTAGGTCGCAATTATGTTACACAAAATGATTTGGAAGAAGCGGTGGAAGTTGTAATAGCGGGATATCAGAGGAAGAATGCTGTGTTATCAGCGAAGGATAAATTAACTATAGCGTACCATGAGATAGGCCATGCCCTGGTTGCTGCTAAGCAAGAGAATTCAGCTCCAGTGCATAAAATAACTATAATACCTAGAACATCCGGGGCTTTAGGTTACACGATGCAGGTAGAAGAAGATGAGCAAGTTCTCATGAGTAAAGAGCAGGCTTTGGCTAAGATAACTACATTTATGGGAGGGAGAGCTGCAGAAGAAATTGTATTTAATACAATAACTTCGGGAGCTGCTAATAATATAGAATAAGCTACCAAGATTGCACGGGCTATGGTAACAAGATTTGGAATGAGTAAAGAATTTGGAATGATGGCTTTGGAGACGATAAATAATCCATACTTAGGCGGAGACACATCGCTTCTGGTGTCTTCTGAGACGGCTGCTAAAATTGATATGGAAGTGCTTGAGATAATAAAGTCTTGCTATAAGAAAGCTTATGAGATTTTAGAAAATAATAAGGATAAGCTTCATGAGCTTGCAAAATACCTCTTAGAAAAAGAGACTATGACAGGGGAAGAGTTTATGCAGCTCTTAAATGCTTAGAATTGTATATCTAAAATTTTTGTGCAGATGTTTTAATTTTTTGATGTAGAGGAAGTAAGCACAGAATGTAGTTGTGCTGTGTATGAATAGCTTATTTCATATAGGTATCGGCATTGGTTTTACTACATGCACATACTAAACTAAAACTTCTACAAATGCTTATGTGCAGCCCCTTTTAAATGAAGAGGCTGCCAAATAAATAAGTTTGATAATCCGAAGGGGGCTTCTAATATTATTCTAATATATTAGAGCCTCTTTTTTTAGCTTTTGATATGAGGAGTTTAACAAAAGTGACGCTAAAACTGTTAATCAGGATGATTACAAAAACTTTGGTCAAGGGTTTATAACGTATTATAGAACTAGAGACATTGCTTCTATGGGCTTTCAATAAATATTAAATATTGTAATTTTATATTTATATTTGTGCCATTTAGTGTTTAATGTTTAAATAAATATAAAGCATCTTACATAAATTGTAAGCTAAGTATATTTTTGCGTATATTTTGTTTAGTAGGAGGTATGTACTGATGAAAGTATTGATTATTGGAGGTGTTGCAGGGGGAGCGTCTGCTGCTGCAAGACTCCGTAGATTGGATGAAAAAGCAGAGATTATTATGTTTGAGAGGGGAGAATTTATATCCTTTGCCAATTGTGGCCTCCCTTATTATATAGGGGGCGATATTAATAAAAGATCAGCCTTAACCCTGCAAACTCCGGAGAGCTTTCGAGCAAGATTTAATGTGGATGTGAGAAATTTTACGGAAGTTATATCAATTAATAAAGAAGAAAAAACGATTATCGCCAAAAACTTAAAAACAGGAGAAGAATACACTGAAAGTTATGATAAATTAATTCTATCTATGGGAGCAGAGCCGATAAAGCCAGATATTAAAGGGATTGACAGTAGCAGGGTTTTTACTCTTAGAAATATTCCTGATACCATAAGAATAAAAGGTTATATAGATGAAGAATCTCCAGAAAGTGCTGTTGTTGTTGGCGGTGGCTATATAGGAGTTGAGATGGCGGAGAATTTGAAGCTAGCAGGGCTGGATGTAACTATTGTAGAGCTTTCAGATCATTTGATTTCTCCCTTAGATATTGAATTATCAGCGGATGTTCACAGATATATAAGAGATAAAGGAATAAAACTTATTTTATCTAACGGTGTGAAGGAGATACAAGAGGCTGGAGATAAGCTAGTTGCAAAATTAAATGATGGACAAGTGGATACCGACATGATAATTATGGCGGTAGGGGTTAAGCCAGAGACTGACCTTGCAAAAGCTGCTGGGATAGCGGTCAATGCTAAAGGTTCAATTATAGTCAACGAATATATGGAAACTTCTGAGAAAGACATTTATGCCGTGGGCGATGCTGTAGAGGTTAAGCATTTTGTAACAGGACAAAAGGCATTCATACCCCTTGCAGGACCGGCCAATAAGCAAGGAAGAATTGCAGCTGATAATATTTGCGGTATAAAAAGCAGGTTTAAAGGTTCTCAAGGGAGCTCTATATTAAAGATATTTGATATGACAATTGCTATGACGGGGATTAATGAACGTACAGCAGAGGCCTTAGGGCTTAACTATGATAAGGTATATACCTATTCTCCATCCCATGCTACTTATTATCCGGGAGCTAAGAATATGTCTATAAAGACTATATTTGAAAAAGATACAGGCAAGATATTGGGAGCTCAGATTATAGGTTTTGATGGGGTTGATAAGCGCTGTGATGTATTGGCTACTGCTATTAGAGCCGGTATGACAGGATTTGATCTAGCAGAACTCGAATTGTGCTATGCTCCTCCATTTTCGTCTGCTAAGGATCCAGTAAATATGGTAGGATTTGTAATTGAGAATACTATAAAGGGTATCGTTAAGAACTTCCATTGGCATGATGTGGAGAGTCTGCCTCGGGACGGAAGCGTAACCCTTTTGGATGTAAGGACACCGGCAGAAGTAGCTAGGGGGAAGATAGACGGGTTTGTTCACATACCTCTAGATAGTTTGAGAGAAAATATTGATAAGCTGGATAAATCAAAGCCCGTCTATGTATATTGTCACAGCGACCTACGAAGCTATATTGCTTGTCGCATATTGATGGGGCATGGATTTGATGCTTATAATTTAAGCGGTGGTTATCGCTTATATGAATCGATTATGAGAGAGAGACAAATTCCTGATTATAGTTGTGTTGAATGCAAATCTGTATAAAGCTTTTTATTGACATAATATTCTAAATTAATTCATAATCCTGCTCATTTAGGGCAAACTTTCTAAGAAAGCAATTCTTAGAAAGGGGATTGTGAATGAGTGAAACTGTGTTGGAAAGAGCTGAAGGTAGAGTAAGTTATCATGATTCGGTAGAAGAGATGCTAAAACGAATTCGAGAAGATGGTATGTCTAATGTATTTGACAGATGGGTTCTTCAAGAGAAAATTCGATGCAAATTTTGTTTACAGGGGCTCAGCTGTCAGTTATGTTCCAATGGTCCCTGCAGAATTAACGAAAAAGGCGGCTATACGAAATTTGCTGTTGCGCAATATAATGGGAGCGGCTACCTATAGCCACCACGCCTATGAAGCATTTAGAACACTTAGGGCTACGGCAGAGGGAAAAACACCTTTTAAAATTACTGATGTAGACAAATTAAGATGGATGTGCAGCAAAGTAGGGATTAATACGAATCAGGATATTAATCAGATGGCAAAGGATTTGGCAGATGTACTAGAAACCCAGATGAAGATTGGGGTTGAAGAGCCAAATATTATGGTAGAAGCATTTGCGCCTAGAAAGCGGAAAAAGGTGTGGAGGGATATTGGAATTTATCCCGCTGGAGTGGTTCATGAAGAACAAAATTGCATTGCCAGCTGTTTAACTAATGTAGATGGCAATCATGTTTCGCTAGCGATGAAGGCTCTTCGCTTGGGTCTTGCTACTATATACAATGCCCAAATTGGACTAGAGATGGTACAGGACATATTGTTTGGAACTCCTAAACCCCACGAAGTAAATGTTGATCTAGGAATCATGGATCCAGATTATGTAAACATTGTGTTTAATGGACACCAGCCCTGGGCCGGAGTTGCTACGCTGCAGAAAGCTAAGACTCCAGAAGTTCAGGAAAGGGCTAAAGCTGCAGGAGCTAAGGGATTGAGAGTTGTAGGCTCTATTGAAACAGGGCAAGAACTTTTGCAAAGATTTCCGGTAGATGATGTGTTTGTGGGTTTGATTGGGAACTGGCTAGCCATTGAACCCCTTCTTGCGACAGGTACTGTGGATGTTATGGCAATGGAGGAGAATTGCTCGCCTCCCGCTATTGATATGTATGCTGAAAAATATCAGGCAACCTTGATTAGTGTAAGTACTATTGTAGATATGCCTGGGCTACAGCATAAAATCGAATATTTTCCTGCAGAAGTAGAGGCTATGGCAGATAGGTTAATAGAGCTTGCTATAGAAAATTTCAAAAAACGCCAAGGTAAAGTTACGCCTAAAGTACCTAAAATTGTGCAAAAAGCTATTGCTGGTTTTTCAACTGAGGCTGTGCTAGAGGCTCTTGGGAATAAATTGGATCCTCTTGTAGATGTAATTGCCGCTGGCAAAATCAAGGGCGTAGTGGCATTGGCGAACTGCTCTACCTTACGAAATGGTCCGCAGGATTGGAATACGGTAAACTTGACAAAAGAGCTTATTAAGAGGGATATACTGGTAGTAAGTGGAGGTTGCGGCAATCACGCCCTGGAAGTAGCAGGACTGTGCAATCTTGATGCTATTAATATGGCGGGAGATGGATTAAAAGAAGTATGCAATATGCTTAAAATTCCGCCTGTATTGAGCTTTGGAACCTGTACTGATACAGGCAGAGTATCTATGTTGGTTACTGCTCTTGCAGATCACTTGGATGTAGATGTGCCAGATCTTCCAATAGCTGTTACTGCTCCTGAGTGGATGGAGCAAAAAGCTACCATTGACGGAATATTTGCTGTAGCTTATGGTGCATATACTCATTTATCTCCCACACCGTTCATAACGGGTGCACCACAGCTTGTAAAGCTAATGACCGAGGATGTGGAGAAAATAACAGGAGGCAAAATTGCCTTGGGAGATGATCCGGTAGAGGTGGCTGACGATATCGAAAGGCACATTACGGATAAAAGAAGCAAATTAGGGCTGCAATAAACAGCTTATATAGTAGATTATATAAATAGAGGCTATATAAGGCTCTACACAGTAGTAGAGCATATATAGCTTTTGTTTTTTTACTGCTTGACTTCTCTAGAGCTGCAATTAATTACCATGAAAAAATCTATGTCAATAGTCAGTGAAAATGTCACCTAAAAAAGTATAATTTTATTCTATGA
>CALGOY010000022.1 GCA_937960725.1 uncultured Bacillota bacterium | reverse complement strand
AAGTCCAAATCCAAGCACAATAATACAATGCGAAGACATGACACTTAGCGGCCCATATGCTTCTAGGATCAGTTCACCTTTTTCTGGAGTAGCTTTATACGCCAACAATGATTCAGCTAAATATACGCAATATTTCGCTAATGGGACTCATAGCTTTTCACTCCGTGGCTGTTCAAGTAACTCCAACACTGCCAGAGTTGATTTAAGAATTGGAGGAGTAACAAAAGGTTCCTTCTATTTCACAGGGACACAGCCTACAACTTATACTATAAACAATGTCAGCCATGGAACAGGATATCAAGATATAGAACTGATACTAACAACCGATAACGGTACCTGGGATGTTTATTTGGATTACCTAGAAATAAAATAGAAATGCCTATATAATTGTCGTGCTAACTGAATATTAAAAGATTAATGGGATAAGGGCTTCTCATCCTTATCCCATTAAATTATTCTATTTTCTCTCCCGCCGTCATCTGCAAGTAAGCATTAATGAATGGATCTAGATCTCCATCCATTACAGCTTGGATGTTCCCAACCTCCACGTTGGTCCTATGATCCTTCACCATGGTGTATGGATGGAAGACATAGGAGCGGATCTGGCTTCCCCATTCTATCTTTTTCACTTCGCCCCTCATCTCATTAATCTTTTCTTGGGTTTCCCGCTCTTTTAACTCTAACAAGCGGGCTTTCAGCACTTTCATCGCCGTCTCACGGTTTTGAGTTTGAGAGCGCTCATTCTGACATTGAACTACGATTCCGGTAGGCAGATGGGTAATTCGCACTGCTGATTCCGTCTTATTAACGTGCTGTCCCCCAGCACCTCCTGCACGGAAAGTTTCGATCTTCAAATCTTCCGGCCGTATATCCAGCTCTATATCATTTTCTAGCTCTGGCAGTACATCTAAAGATACAAAAGAAGTATGCCTTCTTCCGGAAGCATCAAATGGGGAAATTCTAACTAATCGATGGACGCCTTTTTCAGTTTTTAGATAGCCATAGGCGTTCTCTCCGATGATTTGGAGGGTAACGCTCTTAATCCCTGCTTCCTCCCCTGGAAGAAAATCCAATGTTTTAACTTCATAGCCCTTAGCTTCCGCCCATCGGGTATACATCCTAAGCAGCATAGATGCCCAATCCATAGCTTCAGTCCCTCCTGCTCCCGCATGGAGGGAGATGATCGCATTGTTCCGATCGTAGGGGCCATTAAGCAGGGTTTCCAGTTTTAATGCTTCCACGTCCTTGACTAGCTTTTTTATCTCTTCTACGGCTTCTGAAGCTACGGATGAGTCTTGCTCTTCCAGCCCTAGTTCAATCAAAACTTCGATGTCGTCTAGCCGGCTTTTAATATCGCTATACTTTTTTATTTTATTTTTAAGAGTTTTAATTTGTTTATTCACCTTCTGGGATCTTTCAATATCATTCCAAAATGATGGGTCATTCATCTCCTCTTCTAATTCCCTAACTTTCCTTTGACATCCCAGGATGTCAAAGTGAATCACCTACCTGAGCTAAAGTTTCTTTAATGGAGCTCAATTCAGTTTTTGCATTTTGTAGTTCTATTAACATCCTCTCACGCCTTTCTACCATTTTATGCACTTCTACCGCAACATTTTTTATATTTTTTACCGCTGCCACAGGGACAAGGGTCGTTTCTTCCCACTTTTTTCCCCTTAACTATTGGCTTTCTAACCCCATCATTTCC
>CALGOY010000021.1 GCA_937960725.1 uncultured Bacillota bacterium | reverse complement strand
ATCCTATAAGTGGGTTGATCTTTCCACCGGACAGCTTGCACATAATTTTACCTACTATTACACCACCTGCAGTACCTCCGGAAAATGCAATAAGTCCCAAGGCAATAATCTTTAACGTATCAGGTGTAAGGAAATTTTCCGCAGTAGCAGTTGCCCCTACAGTTACTCCTAGGAATATGGTAACAATATTAATTAATTCATTTTCAGCTGTTTTACTAAGCCTATCTACGACTAGGCTTTCACGGAATAGATTTCCTAACATCAGCATTCCTAGAAGGGGGGCCGCTGAAGGAACAAGCAAAGACATTAAGGTGGTAACAAGGATAGGAAAAATTATCTTTTCTAATCTTGACACTGGCCTTAGCTGAGTCATTACAATCTGTCGTTCTTCTTTTGTAGTCAGCGCCCTCATAATAGGGGGCTGAATTATAGGTATTAAAGCCATGTAAGAATATGCGGCCACAGCTATAGGTCCTAGATATTGAGGAGCTAACTGTGAAGTAATGTATATAGCAGTTGGTCCATCAGCTCCACCTATTATTCCTATGGATGCAGCGCCTTTAGGATCAAATCCTAATAGAAGGGCTAAAATAAAGGCTATAAATATACCAAGTTGAGCGCCAGCGCCCATTAAGACGCTTTTGGGGTTCGCAATGAGGGGACCAAAATCCGTCATTACACCAATTCCCAAAAATATTAGCGGTGGATATATCCCTAGCTTTACCCCCATATATAAATAGTAAAGAAGGCCACCAGGTCTGAAGCTATCAGTTCCAAACTCCCCTGTGGGAGGATCCCATAATCCAGATAGTGGTAAGTTAGCTAATAGCATCCCGAATGCTATAGGTAAGAGCAGCAATGGCTCATATTCCTTCTTAATAGCAAGATATATGAGAAACCAAGAAACAACAAGCATTACTGCCTGCTGCCAGGTAATCTGGGCAAAACCTGTATCTTGTAAAAAATCAATTATTACCTCTACCATTGGTTTATCCATTTTATTATCCCTCCTTGTTGCTATTTGTGCCTAGATCATTCTATGGCAACTAGTACATCCCCAGCATTGACTGATGCACCAGTAGCAACTTGGACGGATACGACTTTAGCATCCCTTGGACATACAATTTCGTTTTCCATCTTCATAGCTTCTAAAATCAGCAATACATCTCCTCTCGATACCTGATCTCCTGGCTTTACTTTAATGTCTAAAATTGTTCCTGGCATGGGCGCCTTGATTGTTTCAGCCCCCTGTGGAATAGATGTTGATGGAGCTTGAGTTTCTGGTTTGCTTTGAGCAGGCGCAGCAGGTGTAGGTGCTGGTGCTGGCTCTGCCGCTGGTGCTGGAGTTGGTGTAGCAGCTGGAGCTGACACTGATGGAGTAGCTGCTCCTCCTTGCGTTATTTCTTCTACTTCAACTTCATAAGATTTTCCATTTACGTTGATAATAAACTTCCTCATGTTAAGTTTCCTCCTTCAAATGCAAATATTAAATTTTTTATAGTCTTGTTCGAATCTGTTCTTGTCTACCTGTCCGATTCCAGACAGGGGAATGTGATTGAATCCTTCTTACGGATCTCACTATGATATCATGGGTAGATCTATTTAAAGCAGCTGCTACTGCAGCAGCAATAACAGCAATTAATTCACTATCGTCCTCTTCTATATTGATATTATTGTTTTGCACTACGTTTTCTGCATTTTCAGAGATAGCTTCAATAGAAGAGCTGTCATTATTCTCTCCCATTTTATTAACCAGTTTATGCATCAATTCAACAAAGATTATCAATAAAGCTAGTCCTGCAAAAGCAGCACCTAATCCCAAAACCATTACTCTTAAACTCCCTAAGAGCTGCATGGTATTTCACCTCTTTCTTATACAACGTTTAAACTGGCATATTGCCGTGTTTCTTAGGTGGTCTATTCTCTCGCTTGCTCTCTAACATCTCCAAAGCACTGACAAGCCTTGGACGAGTTGCCTCTGGTTCAATGATATCATCTATATAACCCCTTGCTGCAGCGACATAAGGATTAGCAAAACGATTTCTGTACTCTTCTATTTTTTCCTGTCTAGTCTGCACAGGATCTGCAGCTTCTTTAATTTCTTTTCTAAAGATGATATTTGCAGCACCCTCAGGTCCCATAACTGCTATCTCAGCAGTAGGCCAAGCAAATACTAAATCTGCTCCTAAGTGCTTACTGCTCATAGCGATATAGGCTCCACCATACGCCTTTCGTAGGATTACATTGATCTTTGGAACCGTAGCTTCAGAATAAGCATATAAAAGCTTCGCTCCGTGCCTTATTATACCGCCATGCTCCTGGTCTACACCGGGCAGGAAGCCAGGCACATCAGTAAATGTAACTATAGGAATATTGAATGCATCGCAGAACCTTATAAAGCGGGCAGCCTTATCAGAAGCATCTATATCCAAGCATCCAGCTTTAACTTTAGGCTGGTTAGCGACAATACCAATAGTCTTTCCATTAAGCCTTCCAAATCCTATAACTATATTAGTAGCAAACAAGGGTTGTATTTCAAAAAAGTCGCCATTATCTACTACAACTTTGATAACTTCTTTTACATCATAAGACTGGTTTGGATTATCTGGAATAATTGTATTTAAATGTGGTGCAAGGCGATTTAAATCGTCTGTACACTGATAGAGGGGACTATCCTCCATGTTGTTTTGAGGAAGAAAAGATAGAAGCTTTCGGATGTTTTCAAAGCATTCTTCTTCAGAATTACTGATGAAGTGGGCTACTCCACTTTTTTCGCTATGGGTTTTTGCTCCTCCTAGCTCTTCGGCACTAACTGATTCGCCAGTTACTGCTTCTACAACCTGGGGTCCTGTAATAAACATCTTACTGATATTATCCACCATGAAAACAAAATCAGTAAGAGCCGGAGAATATACTGCTCCTCCCGCACAGGGGCCAAGGATTACTGAAATTTGAGGTATAACTCCGGAAGCCAATGTATTTCTAAAGAATATATCTCCATATCCACTTAAGGCATCGACGCCTTCTTGAATTCTAGCACCTCCGGAATCATTAATTCCAATTACGGGGCATCCCATTTTCATGGCCATGTCTAGAATCTTTGTAATTTTCTTGGCGTGCATTTCGCCTAAAGAACCGCCAATAACGGTAAAGTCCTGGGCATATAAATAGACGGGTCTTCCATCTATGGTCGCATATCCGGTCACGACCCCGTCTCCAGGAGCGGAAGTTTTATCCATACCAAAATCAACTGAGCGATGCTCCACAAAGGCATCAATTTCGACAAAACTTCCAGGATCTACTAATTTTTCGATTCTTTCTCGAGCTGTTAGCTTTCCACTGTCATGTTGTTTTGCAATTTTTTCCGCGCCGCCACCCTGACGAATGGCCAGCTTGCGGTCTTGCATTTCACGAATTTTTCTATCAACGCTCATTAATAAACCCTCCTATATCAAAGCTAAAAAATAGCAATTTAGCCCATATTCTATCAATTCTACATTAAACTCTTTTTTCCTTCTTAAATTGTAATAAATTTTTTACTTTTTTTTAAATCTGCTGAAATAAATGCATCATACAATTCTTTAGCTTTAGTCAAATTTCATAGAACCACTGCAACAGGGTCTTTGGAAAAATTCCTCTGTGTCAATATATAAAAGTCCATCTTGATTTTTATCCGATTCACGAAATCCAATTTTCTTACAGACTTCTTCTTCGGATTTATCAACAAAAACAGTTTTTATTCCTTTTCTTTCTAAAATATATATAACTGAACGAATTAGGCTTTCCTTTAGCATCTGCGACTGAGCCACATCGTCGATCACAATCTTTTGTATTACAGCGCTGTCCTCGTCAGTATATCCTGTAGCACCCCCTATTATCTTTCCTCTATCGTCTATAACAACACCAAACTTTTCACCAATTGGCGGAACAGTAACCAAAGGTCTTAAAACCTTATTATTATAAATATATCCAATATCTTCCAGAACCATATTTCTAAAATGTATCATATAAAAGCCCCCTATTTATCCTCTATCTGTCCTATTTTGCAGTATTAAATCTCTCAGACCTTCCAACTCCTTGCTAGTTAAATATCTCCATTTTCCCGCTTCCAAGTTTCCTAGTTTAATATTTCCTATTCTAACTCTTTTTAAATAAACGACTGTATGCCCTATAGCGTCAAACATCCTACGCACTTGGCGATTTTTCCCTTCTCTAATAATTATCTTGAGCAACGTAGTTCGCTTAGTACGGCTAATAACATCAACTTGGGCAGGGGAGGTAACAAATCCACCTATATCAATGCCACTGCGCAATTTATCAATATCTTCAGTTTTAGGAAATCCTTCAACTCTTACAATATACTCTTTATCGATCTGATAACGGGGGTGGGTCAGGTAAAAAGCCATTTTGCCGTCATTCGTTAAAAGAAGAAGTCCTTCTGATTCGTAGTCTAACCTACCTACAGGGTATATCCTCTCGGGAATCCCTCTGATCAAATCCATAACAGTAGGCCTGTTATATTGATCTTTTACTGTGGTTATGTAACCCCTAGGTTTATTTAACATGATATATACATGATTTTCTTCCATGCTAATTCTTTTGCCCTCGACGTATACTATATCCCGATTGGGGTCTATCTTTACCCCCATATCCCGAACAAGCTCTCCGTTTACAACAACAAGGCCCTTTTTTATCATCTCTTCGCATTTTCTTCTAGACGCCACGCCACAGCGGGCCATATATTTTTGTAAACGCATTTTCAAGGTTTAAAACTCCTCACATAAAATATGTTAATTTTTTATCATATAATCTAAGTATATATCAATAAATAAACTACATCAAGTATTAAAATATAAGAATCGACAATATTCGCAGCACTGAGTATAAAATATAAATAAAGCGGCATCTGCCGCTTCATTGCTTAATTTCTTCCGATGTAGATATAACACTAGCCTTGTCTTTATTTTTTCCTATAACCCCCTTGATCTCCTCAACTATCTGAGGAACTAATTCCACCATTCTATCCACTGTAGTATTAAAGTTAACAGGCAGCAGTTTTACCTTATCCTTCCCAACCACCAAAAAAGCAATTGGATTTACAGATACACCTGCACCTGTTCCTCCTGCAAAAGGAAATGGATACTGTTCTTGCCCCATATTTTCTGCAGCTGTCCTATCATTCCTTCTCTGTTTCGGTTCTTCCTTGTACTCTCCACCTCCAGCTACAAAGCCAAATGAAACTCGAGATATAGGAATTATAACAGTTCCGTTGGAGGTTTCTACTGCATCGCCCACAATGGTATTTACGTCAATCATTTCTTTTAAATTCTCCATGGTGGTTTCCATAATGCTTTCAATAGGATGACCTGCCATTTTTTCACCGCCCTTTAATTTTACTTCCAATTATTCTTGTTCCTGCAATAATAATATGACCTATTCTTAAATGGATTATGCAGTCCAAATCCATATTAAAAACCCTATGATTAAAATATGGCAAAACCCTAAGGGCCTGAGGGCCCAATGAATATCTGGTTCTTATATATGATTGAAGAGCGGAGAAAATAAAAGCAATTGCCCCTGATATAATAGCAGTTTGGGCTGCATCGCCCGTTCCTAGCTCTAGATTTAAGGATAAATTGCTGACTCTAGTTTTTGAAAGTATGTATTTAGCTGTATCTGCTTGGCCTAGTAATTTTTTGTAATTTTTCTTTACTAATTTAAAAACCTCCTCTAAGGAGGTTTTATTGTCCAGTTTAGAATCGAGCTTTCTTAATATAGATCAATAAATACCTTCTTTCGATCCATCCTGATTAAGGTTGAGTCTAAATCGTAAAATACCGCGGAATAATTTCAGTACAATAAAAGAATAATTCACTCCATTTTTTAATACAATTTTTATTTCTATCTCAAGCTCCGCTAACAAAATAACTGCTATTATAAGCAAAGCCCCGACCAAAGAAAACAATACCGAACACCCCATGTGAATTTATCTACAATTACTATTTTTTCTCATATTTATAAAAAAATACATGGGGGGATAACAAAACTATACTATTTCCTCTTGATCTATTTCTGGGAGGTCTTTAAGAGAGGAAAAACCGAAGCTTTTCAAAAATTTATCAGTAGTTCCATACAAAATTGGCCTCCCTGGAGCATCAAGCCTTCCCACTTCCTTTATAAGCCCCTTTTCGCTAAGTATGTTTAACGCGTATTCACATTTGACACCCCTTATAGCCTCAATATCCATTCTAGTAATCGGTTGCCGGTAAGCAATTATGGAAAGGGTTTCTAAGGCCGCTTGGGATAAGGTCTGCTTCTGTCTAGGCCCTATATACTTTTCTATATACTCGCTAAATTCAGGCCGGGTGGCTAATTGATAGGAATCGTTGACCCTTATAATCTGCAGTCCCCTTCTTTCAAAATTAAATGTATCTACCATCTTTTCCATTAGCTTACGGACTTTACGTACATCCATCCCTAATACCTTTCCAATATCTTTAACGGAAACTGGATCTCCTGATACAAACAATATAGATTCTATAATTCCCATAACCTCTCTTTCATCCATTGCTACTATCTCTCCTTCTAAGGATAATATCATCGAATGGATTTTTTTGATAGGCTTCTAAATCGTTATTTTTTAACATCTCCAAAATTGCTAAAAAAGTAACAATTATGTCCGTTTTAGTGTAGCTATCACTAAATAGGTCATAAAAATTCCACTCTTCTTTTTCCCAAAACAGAAATTCCAGCTGCCTTATTCTCTGATTAACGGATATCGAATCTTTTTTTATCCCGTAGGTCTTTTCATTTTTATTTTCAACCAATTGTCTTTTGCTCAACAGCTTCAATAAAGCTTTAAGAAGCTGTTCTGACGTTCCTTCTATAGACAAGCCATCAGGATCCTCTTCCGTGACAATTTCTTCCGGCAGCTTATAATATACAGCAGAATAGATTTCTTCTCTTTTTCTAAGGTATTCGCTAATCACCTTGTATTTCTTATACTCTGTCAGCCTGAGAATTAACTCCTGCTTAGGATCCAGTTCTTCATCTTCAACTGGTTCACTTGACCTTGGTAGCAGGGATCGGGACTTTATATATATAAGCGTAGCAGCCATTACTAAAAATTCACTAGCAATTTCGATATCAAATTTCTTCATCTTTTCGAGATAATCCAAATACTGCTCTGTTATCTCCTCTATGGATATATCTTCGATCTTAATTCGGGATTTGGATATTAGATGTAACAATAAATCCAAGGGCCCTTCAAAATTGTCTAGCTTTACTGAGTAAGCCATACCATTTCCCCTTTACTTTCATATAAGAATCCTTAATAGAAACGCCAGACTTTTTAGCCGATTATATATATACAGGGCAGGGATGCCAACTATATAATTAAATACTCCCAAAAGAATAAAAGCAAATAATATGATAATGCTATACCGCTCTAATTGCCAAAAGAAATTGACATTCCTTCTGAAAAAAAGAGCCTTAATAACACGGTATCCATCAAATGGAGGGATAGGCACGAGGTTTAGCAGTGCAAAGACAATGTTTAGCCACACAATTTTATCAATAATTAAATATAAAACTCCATTTCTATTGATTATATGGGCAAAAGAAATTCCCGGTAAAGTACTCTTTAGAATTTCAAGTATAACAAAGGCTATTATTGCTAAAATAAGATTAGATATAGGTCCAGCCAAAGATACTAGTATATCCCCCTTTTTGCGATTTCGGAAATTAGAAGGATTAACCTGTACCGGTTTTGCCCAACCGAATCCAAACACAGTAAACATTATAAGACCTATCCAGTCTACATGAGCCATGGGGTCTAGGGTAAGCCGTCCCTGCATTTTGGGAGTTGGATCCCCTAGCTTATATGCTGCGTATGCATGAGCAAATTCGTGAAAGGAAAAAGCTAAAAATACAGCTGGCAAGCTCAACAATATATTCATAATATTGAGATTCGAAAAAATCATATATAGTCCCCCATCCATCGATGGAATTTTATTGAAACAATGAATTTTAACAATGACAGTTTCCATTTATTATAACATAAAAAGTGTGCCAAAGCACACTTTTTATATTGCTTTCTTCAATCTGCTATTTGTTAACATAGTTACTTGCTTTTTTGAATCCATTGGTTGATAATATTTTTAAAGTAGTCATAAACATTTGCAGATTGCACTTCCCTATCTGAGAGAATATCTACAGTGCCAATGACCTTTCCGTCTTTTTCTATAGTTAAAACTCCTATTTTTTGCCCTTTATCTATCGGAGCTTTTATAGGAGATTGTAATTCCGTCTTTATGTCAAAGTTTTTAGACTCTTCTTTTCCTAGCAGCATAGCAAAGTCTTGAGCGGCAATACCATTAATTTGCTTTTCTTTTCCTCCTGATATTTCTACATCCTTCTCTACTATTTGGTCTTTTTTAACTATAGGCACTGAATCGTAATTGGCAAACCCATAATCTAGAAGTTTTGCAGCTTCAGCAAACCGTACTTTTGATGTTGGGGCAGCCATTATAATCGAAATTAATCGCAGATTTCCCCTTTTGGCTGTCGCCGAGATGCAATATAAGGCTTCACTAGTAGAACCGGTTTTTATTCCATCGCAGCCATCATAAAATCTAACCAGCCGGTTTGTATTAGTCAGCTCTGTATTATTTTTGCATTCGACCAAATTATCTAGCCAGATGGTACTCCATTCGAAAAATAGAGGATATTTTATCAGCTCCCTTGACATTATCGCTATGTCATACGCTGTTGAATAATGATTCTCTGCCGGCAGTCCCGTACAATTTTCGAAATTCGTGTTTTCCATTCCCAGCTCTGCCGCCCGTTCGTTCATTTTTTTTACAAAGGCTTCATGGGTTCCTGAGATTTTTTCAGCTAATGCAACGCTAGCATCGTTTGCAGAAGCTACTATAATCGCCTTCAATATAGCTGAAACCGGTAATTTTTCTCCAGGATAAAGAAAAACTTGCGAACCTCCCATTGATGCAGCATATTCGCTAACCGGTACCTCATCTTCTAAATGGAGTCTTCCTTCCTCCAGGGCTTCCATAGCTAAAAGCAAGGTCATAATTTTAGTAATGCTGGCCATTGGAAGTTTTTCATGTATATTTTTTTGGTATAAAATGGTTCCAGTTTCATAATCCATTAACAATGCTGATTTTGCATCTATATCAAAGGGTGGTTCATCAGCGTATACATTTATAGGAAATGTTAGCATAATGGCCAAGACTAGTGCCAGAGCTGTAATTTTTGCTAAAAATTTATTCAACTACATCCCTCCTTGCTTTTGTATATCATTAGATTTTCCATTTGGGAGGGATGTTATACAGTCAAAGAGCCGGTATAAATGCATCCAGTAATTGTATAAACTTTGATTTAGCTTTATCAGCAGTTTCTATAACTTCTTCATGGCTTAAAGGTTGGTCTAATATTCCAGCCGCCATATTGCTAATGCAGGATATACCGACTACCTTTATTCCAGCATGGCAAGCAGCAATAACTTCGGGAACAGTAGACATTCCTACGGCATCCGCTCCTAGTGTCCTAAGCATTCTTATTTCAGCTGGGGTTTCAAAACTAGGTCCCGGCATCATAGCATAAACGCCTTGTTTTAAATCTATGCCTTGCTCTTTTCCTACTTTAACCAATATTTGTATTAGCTCTCTATTATATGCTTCGGTCATATCTGGAAACCGTGGCCCTATATCATCTAGGTTTGGACCTCTCAAGGGATTTACACCTGAAAAGTTTATATGATCTGTAATAACCATTAAATCAGCAGGTCTAAAATTGGGATTTATTCCTCCTGCTGCATTAGTAACAATTAGAATTTCAACTCCTAACAACTTCATAACCCTAACCGGTAAAACTATTGTCTCCATATCATTTCCTTCGTAATAGTGAAATCGCCCTTGCATTGCAATGACGGATTTGCCTTTATAATCACCTACAACAAATCTACCAGCATGTCCAGGGACAGTAGTCTTTGGAAACCCAGGTATATCTTCGTAATCTATTATAACTGGAGATGATATTGATTCAGCTAAGCTGCCTAAGCCAGATCCCAATATTAATCCAAGCTCTGGTTTGATAGTAATCTTGCCCTTTATATATTCTGCTGCTTCTTTATACATCCTAAATTCTCCTCCTATTATAAGCTAATTATCATAACTTCAATTCTCATATGGTAATTATTTTTTCCTGGCTCCGTTTTTATATGCTAAAGCCACGAACTTTATCAATTTCGTGGCTTGTTATCATTAATTTAATTTTATATTGGGGAGCTGGGTATAAATTTGAGTAGTTGATAAATCGGAATGGCCTAGCATTTTTTGAACGACCTTTATATCTGTACCCTTATTTAAAAGGCGGATTGCAAAGGAATGCCTAAGGGTATGAGGGGTAATTTTTTTATCAATCTTGGCCTTTTCTTTATAATACTTGACAATTTTCCAAAAACCTTGCCGCGTCATTGGCTTTCCATGGTAATTTACAAATAATGTTTTTTCATCTTTATTTCGAACCAGTTCATGCCGCGCTTCCTTCAAGTATACCTTGATATAGTGGAGGGCATTAGAGTCAACGGGTACAACTCTTTTTTTACCTGAACTGCGGCATATAAGCTGCTTATTTTCAATGTCTATATCGCTTACCTTTAGGGATATTATTTCCGATACCCTTATACCGGTAGCGTACAATAATTCCAGCATCGCTTTATCCCGTATCGATTTAGGGTCTTTGCCGCGGGGTTGTGCCAGAAGCCTATTGACTTCTTGAACAGTTAAAACATTGGGCAGCTTTCTTTTATTCTTAGGTCCTTCTAAATTAGCTGTTGGATCTTCTTTAATATAATTTTTTTGCATAAGAAAGCCATAATAACTTCTTAAAGATGATAGCTTTCTCAATATCGTAGAAGACGAAACCCCTTGTTTTTTTATATTATCCATATATTCCTGTATATGGCTGATCTTTGTAGCCCGTATATCATACAATTCTCTATCCTCTAGAAAAATTATGTATTGATGGATATCCCTCATATAGCATTCCAATGTATTTGGTGAGAGTTGTTTTTCATCAGTTAAATATATCTCATATTCATCGAGAAATCCATTCATGACCCTAAACTCCCCATCCAAATATATTACAATATTATATTCAACAAAAATATTAAAACTCCTTCCTTTATCACCAACAATTTCCTAAGTTTTATTTTTGATTAAAAAATCCAGGTAAATAAGGGGAAAAAAATTGGGGTGATTAAAGTTTCTAAAGCAATGCCCAATAAAATTATTATAAATAAAAATAAAATTCTAATTGTGTGTATCCCAATTTTTTGTTTTACTTGTGCGCTAGTAAAGCGGGTTTTTCGGCTCTTAAAATTGTCTATACAAAACGCAAATGTATATATTCCCATGGCTATATATGCTAACAAATATAGAAGTGATTGAGGCAGTATACACACTAGAGAAAATAAAAAACCACCAAAGCTATAATGCTCTACCATAAATCCCACTGTAAAACCTAGGAAGAAACCACGAATCCCAATAATTATTAATATAAAAGGTATCCCCCAAAAAAACATTCCAAAAAACCATATAAAAAACACAGACCAGAAATGCTGCCATAGGCTCTGACGAAAGATTGCTCCTCGATCAATAGACAATGATTGCCGGCTGTTAAAAAATTCACTGATATAATTGCCGACATATAGCTTTTGATCTGATGATAATTGAACAACCGTAAAAGCTCCCGCCATAATTCCGGTAACAAGTATGAATATTACAAGTAGGTAGATTAATATATTTTGCCTAAAGTGGATTACTATATCTCTTTTTATATACTCCAGCAATGTCAAGAGCCCCCTTAAATGGCCTTAGTATATTATTATGCTGGAGATAAATAAAATATTACATATCATTTCTTCAACAGCGATAAGCCATACTTTCCAACTGCTCCTAAAGTATAGAAAAACTCCCTATCTTCACTTAAAGTTCTACCCATCGTACTGGGATTGAGATTAAAATATTTTAAACTATCAACAATATCTCTTCCACATTTAAAAATAATTGGATATTTTTCTGTAAGTCTATATTTTTTTAATTGTTTCATAACAAAGTTTATCTTGCCTTTTTCCATTATAGGTAAAACTATAGGTACTGGAACATCAACAATATATGATAAAACATTTAGGGTATGATGGCTAATCCCATAGTGCCGTTTCCTGGGATCTTTAAAGCTAATTCTTGGAATATACAATGGCTCTCCCCCGTTGTTTTTGATGAAATTTATGTAAAAACCCATTTCTAGGCCGCTAAAGCCAA
>CALGOY010000020.1 GCA_937960725.1 uncultured Bacillota bacterium | reverse complement strand
CTACATATGGGGAGGTTTTTTAATGAGCAGGGCTTATGATGCCAACGATATTAAAGTTTTGAAAGGTCTAGATGCAGTACGGATGCGTCCGGGAATGTATATTGGTTCTACTGGTCCCAGAGGATTGCACCACCTGCTCTGGGAAATAGTGGATAACTCTATAGATGAAGCTGCCAATGGCTATGCTTCAAAGATAAAAGTTATGTTGCTGAAAGATGGAAGCATAATGGTAGAAGATAACGGGAGAGGCATTCCCGTCGATATTAATGAGAATATGAAAATGCCTGGAGTTGAGCTAGTTTTTACTCAGCTGCATGCGGGAGGTAAGTTTAATAGCGAAAATTACAGCTATTCTGGAGGCCTCCATGGAGTTGGGGCGGCTGTTGTAAATGCCCTATCTAGATGGCTAGAAGTGGAAGTTAAAAGGGATGGGAAAATATACTATCAGCGCTATGAAAGCAAGTTCGATGAAAAAACAAAAAAGATAGCAGCTGGAGTGCCGGTAACCGAACTGCAGGTTATAGGAGATACTAAAGAAACGGGTACAACTATAAGATTTCTTCCCGATGATAGAATTTTCGACGATATTACATTTAATTATGACATAATATCTAAGCGGCTGAGAGAATTGGCTTTTCTCAATAAAGGATTGCGAATTGAGCTTGTAGACGAGCGGGACGAGAGCAAACAGGAAGCTCAAGTATTTCTATATAATGGGGGATTAAAAGATTTTATAGAATACCTAAACGAAGGGAAAAATCCCATCCACTCAGAGATTATATATCTCGAAGGGGAAAAGGATGGAATTAATGCTCAGATAGCTATACAGTATACGGATTCATATACTGAAAGTATTTTTTCTTATGTAAACAATATCCCCACCAGTGAAGGGGGAACCCATGAAACGGGGTTCAAAACTGCTGTCACTAAGGTATTGAACGACTATGCCAGGAGATTTAATTTTTTAAAAGAAAAAGACAGCAACCTTGCAGGGGAAGATTTTCGCGAAGGAATGACCGCGGTAATTTCCGTAAAAATGAAAAATGCTCAGTTTGAAGGCCAAACTAAAACAAAATTAGGCAATACCGAAGCTAGAGCGGCCTTGGAGTCCATTGTATCCGAACAGTTAATATATTATATTGAAAAAACCACCAACGACGATGTAATAAGGCTTATAATAGAAAAAGCTATTAAAGCTGCTAAGGTAAGGGAGGCTGCCAGAAGAGCCAGGGAGCTTACTAGAAAGAAGAACAGTTTGGAGGCAGCTCCGCTGGTAGGGAAACTGGCCAGCTGTACTGGAAGGGATCCTAGACAAAACGAGCTATTTATCGTGGAGGGAGATTCGGCAGGGGGCTCTGCAAAGCAAGGCCGTGACCGCAGATTTCAGGCTATCCTGCCCCTTAGGGGAAAGCCGTTGAACGTAGAGAAAAAAAGGATTGATCAAGTACTAGCCAATGATGAATTCCGCACTATTATATCGGCTTTAGGAACGGGAATTGCTGAGGATTTTAATATTGATAACCTTAAGTACCATAAAATAATTATTTTATCCGATGCTGATCAGGACGGTGCCCACATTAGGGCTATTCTCCTTACCTTCTTTTTCAGGTATATGAAAGAATTAATTACCCATGGCCACGTGTATATTGGACTGTCACCGCTGTATAAGATTTCTAAAGGAAAAAAAGTAGAGTATGCATACAGCGATGAGGAACTGAGGGAAAAAGCGAAGAAGTTAGGCAGAGGATATACGATACAAAGATACAAAGGGCTTGGGGAGATGAATCCAGAGCAGCTATGGGAGACTACTATGGATCCCAAAAGGCGTTCAATCATACAAGTTACTATTGAAGATGCGGCGGAAGCGGACAGGCTTATAACTACCCTAATGGGGGACAAGGTTGGCCCCAGACGGCAATATATAAGCACCCATGCTAATTTCAATAAGATAGATATCTTGCAGGAGATAGGAGTGTAGCAAATGACAAGAAAAAAAACATCCGATGAGTTTACTCAAAATGAGGAGTTAATTATCCATAAACCGTTAGAAGAAGTCATGCATGAATCTATCATGCCATATGCAGAGTATGTAATTATGGAAAGGGCTATTCCAAGGGTGGAGGATGGACTTAAACCCGTTCAGCGGAGGATCCTCTATACCATGTATGAATTGGGAATAGGTCCAGATAAGCCCTACAGGAAATCGGCCAGGATTGTAGGAGATGCCCTTGGAAAATATCATCCCCACGGGGATAGTTCAGTTTATGATGCCATGGTCAGGATGGCCCAGGATTTTGTAATGAGGGCACAGCTGGTGGACGGACATGGTAATTTCGGTTCTATGGATGGAGATTCAGCTGCTGCTATGCGTTATACAGAAGCCAGGCTAGCTCCTTTGGCAATGGAGCTGATTAGGGATATCGAAAAGGATACAGTGCCCTTTAGCCTCAATTTTGATGATACCTTGAAAGAGCCCGACGTATTGCCCGGGCGATTTCCGAACCTTCTTGTCAATGGTTCCTCCGGTATTGCAGTAGGGATTGCTACCAATATTCCCCCCCACAACCTTGGAGAGGTTATAGATGGGGTTATTGCCCAGATGGAGAACCCAGATATATCTTTGGATAGCCTGATGGAAATTATAAAAGGTCCAGACTTTCCCACCGGGGGAGTAATAATAGGTAAGGACGAGATTAAAAAAGCCTATGCTACCGGCAAAGGCAGGATTATAGTACGGGCTAAGGTGGATATAGAGGACGGAGGTGGAGGCAAAAAACTTTTAGTTATAAAGGAAGTTCCCTATCAGGTAAATAAAGCAACCCTACTAGAGAGGATTGTTAAGCTGAGGGAGGAGAGAAAAGGCGTTTTAAATGGGATTGCCGATGTCCGCGATGAATCCGACAGAAACGGCATCCGAGCTGTAATCGAGGTTAAGAAGGATGGAGATGCAGAAAAAATACTTAACTATCTATATAAATATTCCGATTTACAAGTTACTTTCGGAGCCAATATGGTAGCAATAGCCGACGGCAAACCGAAGCAGATGGGTTTAAAAGAAATAATCGAATACTATATCAAGCACCAGAAGGATGTAGTCACTAGAAGAACCAAGTATGATCTAGATAAAGCCAGGGCGCGGGGCCATATATTAGAGGGGCTTATGATTGCAGTTAATAATATCGATGAAGTGATTGCCATCATCCGATCCTCCAAGAATCCCAAGGCGGCTAGGGAGAGATTGATTAAAACCTTTGAACTATCGGAGGAACAGGCCCAAGCGATTCTCGATATGCGGCTTCAAAAACTTACCAGCTTAGAGATAATAAATTTAGAAAAAGAGTATAAAGAAGTGAAAAAGCAGATAGAGCGGTTGGAAGCCATATTGGGCTCTGAAAAGAGATTAATAAACCTTATCAAAAAAGAATTGCTAGAGATTAAGAAAAAATATGCAGATGAGCGCAGGACTAAAATTATAGAGGATGAAACAAAGGCAGAGATTAAAACGGAGGACCTTATCCATGTAGAAGATGCAGTTATTACTTTGACCCACAATCAGGACATCAAAAGGGTCCCAATTAAAGCATTTAGCCGCTCCAGTAAGGATGTGGAAGTCGTCGATACCCGCGAGATGGATTATATCGAGTTTTTAGTTGAGTCAGCAACGGATCATAAACTACTGTTTTTCACAAATGAAGGAAATTGCTATAGCTTAGATGCTATCCACGTTCCAGAAGGAAAATGGCGGGATAAAGGAGTACCGCTTTCGACATTGATAAATGGATTTGAGCGGTCGGAGAAAATAGTTGGAGTAATTTCTGTCAAGGATTTTGAGGAAAGCCAATATGTACAATTTTATACTAGGGATGGAATGGTTAAGCGAACCCCCCTATCAGAATACAATGCACGTAAGACAAAAATCCAAGCCTGTGGGCTCAAAGATAACGATGAGGTAATCAATGTAGAGCTGACAGACGGAACTAAGGATATATTGATTATAACCCAAAGAGGTATGAGCATAAGATTTAGGGGAAAAGAAGTAAGCAGCATGGGCAGAACTGCCAGAGGGGTTAAATCAATTCAGTTAAAACAGGGGGATACAGTTGTATTTGGTAAAGAAATAGACGATGAAGGAGAAATTGTTGTCATAACAGATCGCGGGTTTGGAAAGCGGACCCTGGCTTCGGATTATCAGGTCCAAGGGCGAGGTGGAGTAGGATTTAGAACCTTTACTTTCAATAAGAACCAATCCAATGGAAGGATATTATTAGATGCATTCTATGTAAAAGAGCCCTATGAAATCATCCTGCAAAAGGCCGATGGCTCGACAGTCCGGGTTAATACTGAGGACATATCCATTTCAGAGCGAGATGGGAAAGGAGAAGCCCTCACTGTAGTGGTGATGGACAATGATATACGGTATGTATATAGGAATTATAACGAAT
>CALGOY010000019.1 GCA_937960725.1 uncultured Bacillota bacterium | reverse complement strand
GCATTCTGTATTTCATTTATTCTAGTGTGCTTTTCAATAACCAAAGCTTGATATTTTTGTATCGCTGCTGCCTCAGCTTCTATCTGGATTTTTCTATCCTCTAGCTCTTTTTCAGACCGCTCAATTTTTTTGTGCAAGCTTTCGCTTTTTTCCTTTAAAGCAGCAATTTCCCGTTCTATACCGGCAATAAAAATCTTCTTATCCGTAGCTTGTCTGTCTAGCTCTTCCTTTTTTCTAATAGCTTCTTCTATGCTAGCTTCCGCGTCCTGAGCTAATATTTCCATATCAGAGCTTTGTGCTTCTAGTATTTTAATTTGCCTATCTTTTTCCTCAATAGCCCGTTGAATAGACGATATTTCCTGTTTTATATCTGCTTGCTCTTTCACTAATTTATTAATTTGTGTTGATATATTAGATAATTCTTGCTTAACCCGTTCAGCCTGCTCTTTGCTTGTAGCTTGGCTAATCTCCAGTCCATGGAGAGTGCGGGATAGCTCCTCTGCTTCTGCTAAAGCGTTTTTATATTTTTCATAAAGCTTATTTCTCTCGCTTTCCTCCTCTTTTAATTCATTAGACAATTGAACAATTTGAGTTTTCAATTCTTCAATTTCACGGTTTCGAGTTATAATTCCTGCGCTCTTCTGATTCCTGCTTCCTCCAGTCATTGAGCCGCCAGGATTGACTACATCCCCGTCTAAAGTAACTATTCTAAACGAATATGAAAAACGGCGCGCTATTTCCACCGCTTGATCTAAATTATCCGTGATTATAACCCTACCCAGCAGATTTTCAAATATCCCCTTATATTTAGGCTCGAAATCGATTAATTCCGATGCGACTCCATGGCATCCTTCCATTTCCAAAGCCTTCTTTTCAAAACTAGAGAGAGTTCTACCCTTAACTGCTGTGATAGGTAAAAAAGTAGCCCTTCCCCAATTTTTTTTCTTAAGAAGCTCGATTATGTATTTTGCATCTTCCTCATCTTCGGTTACAATGTGTTGAAGGCTAGCTCCTAGAGCCGTTTCAATTGCTACTTCGTACTGCTTAGGCACCTTAATTAACTCTGCTACTACACCGCATATCCGCTTTTTGAGATCAGGATTTTCCTCGCAAAATTTTAATATATTCCTAACGCTTCTTTGAAAGCCTTCATACTCCCTATCCATCTCTTTCAAAAGCCTAAACCTCGACCTTATGCCTTCTAGCTGCTGTTTCTTCTTCTGAAGTCTTGCATCTAAATCTTCTATATCTTTTTCTTGAGCCAGTATTATTTGTTCTAAGCGGTTCTTTTCCTGAGCCTGGACTTCTACCTGCTTTTTTAATTCTTGTACTTTCTTTTCAGCAACAGCTTTATTTTTTTCAAAGCTGGATTTTCGCTTTCTTAAAGACGCTAACTCGTTTTCTATCTCATCTCGCCTTTTTAATAGGTTGTCCTCCATAGTCTTAAGCCGGGTTATATCGTTTCTAATCTGTGATAAGCTATTTAATATGCCCATCATCGAATCCTTTTTCTCTTCTACCTGGGATCTGCTTACAGATAAATATTCTTCTAGTTCCTTAACTTGCTCGCGCAATTTAGAATAATCTCTAGTGGCATTCTCTAAATCCCTTTGATATTTATCTAGAAGGACAAATAGTTGCCTTCTCTCTTTTTTATCTTGCTCTACCTGTAATTTTCCTCGAGCGAGTTCCTCTTCCAGTCGCTTCTTTTCCCTCGTTGCTTGTTGGATTTTCTCATTAAAAATACCAATTTCGCCCTTAAGACGCTCAATGCTTTGCAGCAGATCGTGGCATGAATCGCGGTAGCTTTGTATATCGCTTATTATTCTGTCAAGTTCTGCCTTAGCTTTTTCACAATTTTTTTCCTCTTGGTTTATAGCCAGCCTGTTGTTGGCAATCTCCTGTTCAAGCAATGAAGCCTGTCTTTTTAGTTGGTCTATGCTTTCGGTATATTGATCATATTTTAGTATAAATTGATTTATACGATATACCTTAAGCATATCCCTCAATTTTAGATATTCTTTGGCAACTTGACTCTGCTTTTCAAGGGGCTCTAGCTGATTGCGTATTTCGTTTAGAATATCTTCCACTCTTGCTATATTCTCTAAAGTTTTATCTAATTTTCGAACTGCCTCCTCTTTTCTGCTCTTATACTTTACTATTCCGGCAGCTTCCTCAAAAATACCCCTTCTCTCTTCTGGAGGGGTATTTATAATTTGATCTATTCTACCTTGTCCGATTATGGAATAACCTTCTCTTCCTAAGCCTGTATCCATGAACAATTCAAGGATATCCTTAAGCCTACAAGCCGTTTTATTGATATAATACTCGCTCTCTCCTGATCTGAATACCCTTCTAGTAACAGTAACTTCAGAATAATCTACCGGTAGAAAGCCATTGCTATTATCCAATGTTAGGGATACTTCGGCAAATCCCAGAGGCTTTCTTTTCTCTGTGCCAGAAAATATAACATCTTCCATCTTATTGCCTCTCAGGGATTTTGCACTTTGTTCCCCTAACACCCATCTAATGGCATCTGCTACATTGCTTTTTCCACTACCGTTAGGTCCTACAATGGCGGTTATCCCTCGGTCAAACTCTATGACGGTTCTATCGGCAAATGATTTAAAACCGTACATTTCCAACTTTTTTAGATACAAGTCCTACACCTCTCGCCTATCCAAACATAATAATTTATAATTAAATTCTATACGTAAAATAAAAATCCTTCAACATCCAGAATTAAAAAGCTTGGCTTGGATTTTTTCAAGGGCTTGCCGAGCTGCTTGCTGTTCTGCATCCTTTTTGCTTTTCCCTGTTCCTTCTCCAATTAGCTTTTGATTATGAAAAACCTGGGCTACAAATTTTTTATCATGATCTGGACCGCTTTCTTTTACAATACGATATTGAAGCCCCTGCTCTGCCCCTTTCTGTATCAATTCCTGCAACTCAGTCTTATAATCCCTAAATCCTTTGCCTTCTAAACTGTTATAAATTTCAGGAATTTGATATCGAAGAATAAAATCAGAGGCTTTTTCAAAGCCGCCATCTAAATATACCGCTCCTATTATCGCTTCCACAGCATCTGCAAGAATAGAATCCCTCTGCCTTCCTCCTGTGTTTTCTTCTCCTCTGCCAAGCCTTAGATAATCTCCAAGATTAAGCTTTCTAGCAATTTTGGCCAAAGAAGCCTCTGAGACTATGCTGGCCCGCAATTTAGTAAGATCGCCTTCCGATAAATCTTTAAAGCTATTATATAAGTAGTCGCTTACGGATAGGTTCAATACCGAATCTCCCAAGAATTCTAACCGCTCGTTGTTTAAAGCCCCATATTTGCATTCATTAGCATAGGAACTATGGGTCAGGGCCATAAGTAGTAGATTTGGATCTTTAAATTGGTAACCGATTGTTTTTTCTAAAGCTTTTAGTTTTTCTTCTAGGGAATTACCCATCTACTTAACCTTCCTCTCAGATTTATTTCAGAATTATATTTTTATTAGTCAGAGCCTTATAAGTTATATTTATCAATAATTATTATACCAATATAACGATTATTGTTATAGCATGAAACATTGTTTTCCAAAGAAAAAAGGAGCTGACAGCTCCGCATACATTCCCACTATTTATTATCATATTTTTTCAATAAAATACAAGCATTTTGCCCGCCAAATCCAAAGGAGTTGGACATGGCATACTCAATTCTAGCAGGTCTACCCTTGTTGGGAACATAGTCTAAATCACATTCTGGATCCGGCACATTATAGTTTATTGTAGGCGGAAGGAACTGTTCTAATATCGCTTTTACCGTTGCTATAGCTTCAATTCCCCCTGCAGCTCCGAGCAGGTGCCCTGTCATGGATTTAGTAGAGCTTACCGCCATTTGGTAAGCATGCTCTCCGAAAACATTTTTAATAGCAATAGTTTCATACTTATCGTTATACGGGGTAGACGTTCCGTGGGCATTAATATAATCTACTACATCTGGGGTCACTCCTGCCACTTGCAGCGCCTGCTTCATGGCTCTAGCGGCTCCCTCTCCTTCTGGCGCAGGGGCTGTAATATGATATGCGTCGGCTGTTAACCCATATCCAACTATTTCCGCTAGAATAGGAGCATCTCTCTTAACCGCATGTTCTAGGCTTTCAACTATAAGGATACCCGCTCCTTCCCCCATCACAAAGCCGTCTCTTTCTTTATCAAAAGGCCTGCTGGCCGCTTTAGGATCATCATTTCTAGTAGATAAAGCCCGCATAGAACAAAAACCTGCCAGCGCAAGGGGTGTGATGGAAGCTTCGCTTCCTCCGGTTATAATTATATCCGCCTCATCATAACAGATGGCCTTATAGGCCTCAGCAATAGCACTGGTGGCTGAAGCGCAAGCTGTGACGACTGTAGAATTTATGCCTTTAGCTCCAAAAGCAATGGAAATCTGACCTGCTGCCATGTTAGCAATCATCATAGGGACCAGAAATGGACTTATCCTCGCCGGACCTTTTTCTACCAGTACTTTTCCCTGATTTTCCAAAGTTTCTACCCCACCAATACCAGTCCCTATAATAACTCCGAAACGTAGAGGATCTACTTTTTCCAAGTTGAGCTGAGCATCGTTTATCGCCATAGTGGAAGCTGCGAGGGCAAACTGGGTAAATCTATCCATTCGCCTAGCCTCTTTTCGCTCCATATAATCGGCAGGATCAAAGTCTTTAACCTGGCCAGCAAAATGAACGCTAAACTGCTCTACATCAAATGTATCGATTTTATCTATCCCGCTTTTTCCTTCTTTTATTCCATTCCAAAAAGTTTCAACTCCGCATCCCAACGGTGTTACGGCTCCCATTCCCGTGATTACCACTCTCTTTTTCACAATTAACCACCCCATTGGTATTAAGTATATATAAGTCCTTTTAAAAAGATATCCTACAATATTTTTAGAGGGCCCTTGAGGGCCCTATTTTTCTATTGAGAACGTTCTTGGATATACTCGATAACATCGCCTACTGTTGAAATCTTTTCAGCATCTTCATCAGGAATCTCCATATCAAACTCTTCTTCTAACGCCATAATCAAT
>CALGOY010000018.1 GCA_937960725.1 uncultured Bacillota bacterium | reverse complement strand
CATGCCGCTCATACTATCAGCTCCTTCTTTTTATTAGGCACAAACAAAGTACCTATCTGTTCTCCCTCCAGTATTTGATAGATATGACTGGGGTCGCTACCATTGGCTATAACCATGGGAATTCCTGCACTGCTGCATATTCTAGCCGCTGTAATTTTCGTTTTCATGCCACCAGTACCCCAGGAGCTACAAGTATCTTCAATTTCTAATTGTTCCTGCTCATCTATATCGTATATGACAGGGATTAAATTAGCATTTTCATGGATCTTGGGATTTTTATCATACAATCCATCTATATCAGACAGCAAAATTAATAAATCTGCATTCACCAGCGTAGCAACTACTGCGGATAAAGTATCGTTATCGCCAAAAACCGGTTCTATCTCTTCTGTAGCAACGGTATCATTTTCATTTACTATAGGAATAGTATTATACTCCAACAGTGTCTGGAAAGTATTGCATACGTTTATTTTTTTCTGTTTATCATCTACAACATCCCTGGTTATCAAGACTTGAGCTACAATTTGTCCATATTCGCTAAACAACTTTGAATAAATATGCATCAGTGCAATCTGGCCAATAGCTGCCAATGCTTGTTTTTCCGGTAGCGTTTTAGGCCTCTCCTTCATCCCCATTCTTGATCTGCCCACTCCGATAGCTCCAGATGTGACTAAAATTATCTTTTTTCCATCGCTATGCAAATCAGCCAATACCCTGACCAGTTTTTCAACTAAATGCAGATTTATGGTTCCATTAGAGTGAGTTATAGTCGATGTGCCCACCTTGACAACAATGGTATTAGCCTTAGTCAATTGAGTCCGTATATCTTGCATTTCTACTCTTCCCCCTGCTGCTTGTTAGCATCATTTGTTTTTGTATATTTATAAATCTATTTTACTTCATTTAATATAAATTAGCAATAGAAAAGCAAACAAAAAGCCCATAGCAGCATATTTATACTACGGGCTCTTTATATGTTATAGTTTATTCTAATCTGTCTCATAAAAAGCAGCTCAGGGAAATATTCCCTAACAAGGCCTTCCATCTCCGAATCCCCTATGGATGTTGTCCTTTCATTTTCGTATTCCCTTCCTGCCAAACCTGAATGGGGGCCTACAATAACGACTGGGAGCGTCCAAGGATTTCCGTTGTATCAAATACATTGTATATCTCTTCATCCTTTAGCAGAGTGAAAATCGCTTTAAGGGCAATAAAATCCCTTCTTTTCTTCAAAGCTTCCGACATATCAAAATTTCATCATCAGCTCTGCCAGCTCTCTATTATATATTCAATTTCCTCCAGAGAGCCTACGACCATTCCTTTCTCCACTTCCTGCTGCAGGTTTGGCGGAAGAGAACGGACTTTAACTGAAGTATGCTTTATTATTTCTAATCCTTCTTCTTCAAGCGGAGCATATATCGCAACTAGCCCTCCCTGTTCTTTTAATATATAGTGATTTGGGCAGTAGTTATCTATCTGTTTGCTTAATACTAACTGCTTTTCGGTAAATTTTTCTATTGTCCAATCTGAAAATAGCGAATCTATGGCTTCCTCTTTTGTTCCTATCTCCTCTTTATGCGGCTTTCGTCTTTCTGAAATAATATCCCCGCAGAGCTTATAAGATCTATTAAATATTATTTCAGTACTAGGCGATATCTCTTTTATAGCTTCTTCTGTTTCATTTTCTGCATTATATTCTTTATCCGTAGCTGCCAACTTCAAAGCCTCTTCTTCAAAATCTATACTACCT
>CALGOY010000017.1 GCA_937960725.1 uncultured Bacillota bacterium | reverse complement strand
AGAGATAGAGGAAATGACTAAGAAGAGCCGTAAGATAGGCTTGGGGGTTATGGGATTTGCCGATATGTTGTTTAAATTGGGCATTCCCTACAATTCTGAAGAGGCCATTCAACTGGCTGAAAAAGTGATGAAGTTTATCAATGATAGATCTAAAGAAAAATCTGCCGAGCTGGCGGAAAAAAGAGGAGCTTTTCCACTGTTTGAAGAGAGTACCTTAGCGGGAGAAGGAAAGCCTAAGCTTAGAAATGCTACTACCACTACAATTGCACCAACTGGAACCATAAGCATTATATGTGGATGCAGCAGCGGTATAGAGCCCTTGTTTGCGATTTCATTTGTGCGCAATGTGATGGACAATGAGAAGCTGCTAGAGGTACATCCATATTTCGAAGAAGTCGCTAAAAAACGAGGTTTTTACAGCAAAGAGCTGATGGAAAAGATAGCTGAACGGGGAACCATACAGGGAATGGAGGAAGTTCCTGAAGATGTGCAGAGAGTATTTGTAACTGCCCACGATATATCCCCGGAATACCATGTAAGAATGCAGGCGGCATTTCAGAAATATACCGATAACGCAGTGTCCAAGACAGTTAACTTTACCCACGATGCAACAGTGGAAGATGTGGCTAAAGTCTATTGGCTGGCCTATACAAACGGTTGTAAAGGAGTTACCATATATCGGGATGGAAGCCGTGAAGGGCAGGTACTTAGTATAAAATCCAAAGCTTCAGATAAAAAAGAATCCCTAACCGACAAAGTGAAAGAAACTATGCAAAGTGCGAAGGCAGTACAACAGCCTAGAATAACGCCCAGACCCAGACCGGATGTAACCATGGGAATTACCGAAAAGGTCAGGATTGGCTGCGGTAATCTCTATATAACTGTAAATTACGACGAACATGGTATCTGCGAAGTGTTCACCAACTTAGGACGGGGTGGCGGCTGTCCTTCCCAGTCGGAAGCAACTAGTAGGTTAGTTTCTATGGCGCTCCGATCGGGAATGGATGTAAATACTTTGATCGAGCAGCTAAAGGGGATCCGATGCCATTCTACTTTGAGGCAAAAGGGGCTGAAGGTTTTATCCTGTCCCGATGCCATAGGCAGGGTGCTGGAAAAAGTTGCAAGGCTTCGGCTGCATAACAATGGCAACAATGGGCTTAACAGTTTGGATTTGGAAATAGAAAATGTGGATGAAGTGGAAAAACACGCATGTATTAGCAATTGTTCTCTGTGCTCTCTAAAAGACGTGTGCAAGAGCCCCTCCAGGGAGAATGGCGGAATCTACCTTGGAAAAAAGGGATTGCCTGTTTTAGAAGAGAATAAATCCAGCCTATGCCCAGAATGCGGTACCAAGCTAGAACACGAGGGAGGCTGTGTGGTCTGCCGCTCCTGTGGCTATTCGAAATGCGGTTAAAATTGAAAAGCAGTACAGGAAGGATATTACCTTTCTGTGCTGCTTTTTATATAATAATTTTTAGCTGTCGAATAATTTATTATGTTTAAATGAAGTATTATGTTAAGTATTATATATTGAAAAAATATTATACTGAATAAAGCACATATTTAATCGAAATAATATCTATACGAACTTTTTATTTTTCACTTTTATAATGAGTACTGCATGAAATTGTGGGCAAATTATAGAAGATAGCACTCAGAACAGCCATTCTAAATCGGAAGCTAAGGCTGGCTATCTTTTTATCTTAATGGATATGGGGTGATATTTTGGATAGATATCTAATCATAGCCGATGATTTCACCGGCGCTAATGACACAGGAGTTCAGCTAAAGAGGCGGGGCATAGATACAAAAGTTGTGTTTTCAAGCAAGCTTATCAATACTGGATTAAGTTCATTTGTTATCGATACAGAATCAAGGGGCTTATCAGGAGAAGAGGCTTATAGCAAAGTAAAAGATATTTTAAGCGGCATAGATTTTTCAGAATTTAAATATGTGATAAAAAAGGTAGATTCTACTCTGAGGGGAAACATAGCAGAAGAAATAAAAGCGGTAGATGACCTATATCAAAGTGAGCTGATTATATTTGCACCTGCTTTTCCAGATCTTAAAAGAACCACCGTTGATGGAGTCCACATGCTTGATAATGTACCGATAACAAAGACTGAGATGGCGAAAGATCCTATTAAGCCTGTTAAAGAAGATAATATAGCCGCTATTTTAAGGGAGGTTTATCGTGAAGAAGTTGTCCATATTCCATTAGATAGAGTCAGAAGTGGCAACATCGTTCTTTCAGAAGCTAGAGTATATACATTTGATGCCTCTACCAACATGGATATTAGAAACATTATAAAAGCGGGGTTAAATACGGGAAAAAGGATACTTTGGGTAGGTACAGCTGGGCTAGCAGACAACCTTCTTGAAATACAAAATAAAACAGCTCCTGTTTTGTCTGTAGTGGGCAGTTTAAGCAATGTAACAAGAGAACAGGTAAAATATGCTGAACAAAACGGAATGGCCCTGGTAAAAATACCAGTTTATAATGTTATAGAAGGAAGGGCTAGTGCCGATTTATATATTAAAGAAGCTGTCGATTCCCTCATGCAAGGAAAGGACACAATGGTTCTGTCTTCCGCTTCCTATGCTTCAGAAGAATATATTAAGGCCGATGAGGCAGGGGAGAGGAAGGGGATGAGCAAAGAGGAAATCAGCCGTTTTACTCAGAATTTAATCAGCAGCATTTCAAAAAAAGTATTGGAAAATGCTCAAATTTCAGGAGTTTTCCTTACAGGCGGAGATACAGCGAGAGGTTTTTTTGAGCAAGTAGGGGCATTAGGCTCGTCTATTGTTGGAGAAATAGCTATTGGAGTTCCCCTGATGAAGCTGGTAGGAGGACCCTTCGAAGGTTTAAAAGTAGTAACAAAAGCCGGGGCTTTTGGAAATAAAGATATTATAGTATATGCTGCTAGAAAATTAAAGGAGGTTATTGAATGAAGCTGTTTGGAATAACCATGGGAGATCCCTGTGGCATAGGACCGGAAATAATTCTAAAGGCTTTTAAGAGAAAACCAGAACTCATTGAAAATTGCATTGTGTTGGGAAGCGTTGAACTTTTAAGCTATTATAATGAAAAGCTCGGAACCGGTTATAATATCAATAAGATTGAAAACTTGAAAGATTTTAAAAAAGGCGATGTTAACGTTTTAGACCCCCATCCCATAGACCTTGATGAGATAACCATAGGACAGGTAAGTGCAATAGGGGGCAGATGTGCATTTATGTATATAAAATCTGCCATAGAGCTTGCATTGGAAAAAAAGATAACATCCGTTGTGACAGCGCCCATTAACAAAGAGGCATTGCACATTGCAGGATATAATTATGCTGGACACACGGAGATATTTGCAGAATTTACCCAGGGAGCTTCCTATGCAATGCTCTTATGGAGCGACAGGCTGAAAGTCATCCATGCTTCCACCCATATTTCTCTTAAAAAGGCCTGCGAAAGCATAAGTAAACAAAGGACTATGGAAGTAATTCGTTTAGCCCATGAAACACTGGAAAAAGTTGGATATAAAAATCCAAGAATTGCAGTAGCGGGATTAAATCCCCATGCAGGGGAAAATGGCTTGTTTGGGGATGAAGAAATAGAACATATAACCCCTGGGATTTTGGCTTGCCAGGCAGAAGGAATAAATGTGACAGGACCAATAGCTCCGGATACAGTCTTCCTTCGTGCATATAAAGGGGAGTTTGATGTCGTTGTAGCTCAATATCATGATCAAGGACATATTCCAGTTAAGCTGCTGGCCTTTGACAGCGGAGTTAACATAACAGTCGGCCTTGATGTAATTAGAACTTCCGTTGACCATGGTACGGCTTTTGATATAGCTGGTAAGATGGTAGCCAATGAGGAAAGTATGTTAAAAGCTATAGAAATCGCTAAAATGCTCAGTGAAGGCTAAAGATAATTCCTATATATTACAAAAACATGAAACAGATGCGTTAAAAATTTAACAATTAAAATATTGCGAATCCAGGTCTTTTGTGTTATTATATAACCTAAATAATAAAACAATTACAAATTGCATTTTTTTTCGAAAAAGATTGTTAAATTTATGACAATAAATTTTTATATAAATTTTTTATACAAGTTTTTAAGTGAGGTGTAACACCATGAAGGTGACCAATGTGGAAGAGTTGAAAATCAAGATCGAACAGGTCAGGAAGGCCCAGAGAATATATTCCACATATACCCAAGAACAGGTAGATGAGATATTCAGGCAGGCCGCTATGGCAGCCAATGATGCCAGAATTGAATTGGCTAAGCTGGCGGTAGAGGAAACTGGCATGGGTATAGTGGAAGATAAGGTGATAAAAAACCACTTTGCTTCTGAGTATATTTACAATGAATATAGGAATGAAAAGACATGCGGCGTAATAGAGCATGATCCCATGTTTGGAATTACAAAAATTGCTGAGCCCGTGGGGGTAATAGCTGCAATTGTGCCTACTACGAATCCGACTTCTACAGCTATATTTAAGGCATTAATTGCTTTAAAGACTAGAAATGGAATTATATTTTCTCCTCATCCCAGGGCGAAGCGCTGCACAATAAGGGCGGCCCAAATCGTTCTCGACGCAGCTGTAGCCGCAGGAGCCCCTGAGGGAATCATAGGCTGGATTGACGAGCCTACTATCGAGTTATCCAATGAGCTGATGAGAAGCTGTGATTTAACTTTAGCTACCGGTGGACCAGGGATGGTTAAGGCAGCGTATTCCTCCGGCCGGCCGGCAATTGGGGTAGGCTCAGGAAATACGCCGGCTATTATCGATGAAACCGCTCATATTAAGATGGCTGTTAACTCGATAATACTATCCAAAACTTTTGACAATGGCGTTATCTGTGCATCCGAACAGTCTGTAATAGTGCTAGATGAAGTTTATGATGAGGTTAAAAAGGAATTCATAGATAGAGGTGCATACTTCTTAAAACCCGATGAAATTGACAAAGTAAGAAATGTTATATTTGTTGATAATAAGCTAAATCCCCAGATAGCGGGACAGTCTGCTAAAAAGATCGCCCAAATGGCAGGGATTAAAATACCCGACGACAGGAAGCTATTAATTGGGGAAGTGGAAGCTATAGATCATTCTGAGCCCTTTGCCCATGAAAAGCTTTCTCCAGTCCTTGCTATGTATAGGGCTAAGAGCTTTGACGAGGCCCTTGACAAGGCAGAAAAACTAGTTGCCCTGGGCGGAATGGGCCATACCTCTGTATTATATACAGACCAGGTTAGATCAAAGGATAGGATTGCAAAGTTTAGCCAAAGGATGAAGACGGGAAGGACTATTATAAATATGCCATCTTCTCAGGGAGCAATTGGAGATCTATATAACTTTAAATTAGCTCCTTCGCTGACACTAGGTTGTGGAAGCTGGGGCGGAAACTCCGTATCTGAAAACGTAGGAGTGAAACATCTCATTAACATCAAGAGTGTCGCTGAGAGGAGAGAAAATATGCTTTGGTTTAGAGTGCCTGAGAGGATATATTTCAAATATGGCTGCCTGGATCAGGCCTTGGATGAGCTCAAAGAGCTAGGTAGAAAAAGGGCGTTTATAGTAACGGACAAGACCCTTTATGATTTAGGCTTTGCGGACTTAGTTACCGAAGAGCTAGATAAGCTTAACATAGAGCATAGGGTTTTCTTCGACGTGGAGCCCGATCCAACCCTTGCAATAGCGAGGAAAGGGGCAGAGGAACTTAGCAAATTCGAGCCGGATACTATTATAGCCTTGGGCGGGGGTTCTCCCATGGATGCGGCCAAGATCATGTGGATAATGTATGAGCATCCTGACGTTAAATTTGAGGATTTAGCTATGCGATTTATGGATATTCGCAAGAGGGTATTTAAATTTCCACCCCTCGGTAAAAAGGCTATGATGGTAGCTATTCCAACTACTGCAGGTACAGGTTCAGAAGTAACGCCGTTTGCAGTAATAACCGATGAAGGAACCGGAATAAAATATCCGCTGGCTGATTACGAATTGACTCCTAACATGGCTATAATTGATACCGAGCTGATGATGAATATGCCTAAGGGTTTAACCGCGGTATCAGGTATAGATGCCTTAACCCATGCTATTGAAGCCTATGTGTCAGTTATGGCTTCAGAATATACCAACGGACTGGCTTTGGAAGCTATAAGGTTAATTTTTAAATACCTACCTGAAGCCTATAACAATGGAAGGACTAACGCAAAGGCAAGGGAAAAAATGGCCCATGCCTCTACCATGGCGGGTATGGCTTTTGCCAATGCGTTCTTAGGGATATGCCATTCCATGGCCCATAAACTTGGGGCCCACCATAATCTGGCCCATGGTTTGGCCAATGCCCTTCTGATAAATGAGGTGATCAAGTTTAACGCCGTTGATAATCCTAGGAAACAGGCCACTTTCCCCCAATATAAATATCCCAATGCCAAGTGGAGATATGCGAGAATTGCGGATTACCTGAGATTGGGTGGAAATACCGATGATGAAAAAGTAGCTTTATTAATCAACGCAATTGAAGAGCTAAAGGCCAAAGTGGGAATTCCTAAGACCATAAAAGAAGCGGGAGTATCTAGTGAAAAATTTTATGCGTCCCTTGATCAGATGAGCATAGAGGCTTTTGACGACCAATGTACTGTAGCTAATCCGAGATACCCCTTGATTAGCGAAATCAAGCAGATGTATATCAATGCATTTGAAGGTAATTAAAAGAATAGCTAGAAGGCAGCAGGGGAGAACATCCCCTGCTATTTTAAAAATTCATGGGACTGGGGAGGAGAAATTAATATGGATATATACGTATGTGTGGGCAGCTCCTGCCATTTAAAAGGCTCTTATAGTATCGTTAATCTTATGCGGGAAGCTTTGAAAGAAAATTTTCTTGAAGATAGGGTAAATCTATTGGCTTCTTTTTGCCTTGGGAAATGTACCGATGGCGTAACGATAAAAGTGGATGATGATATTATATGTGGCGTATCTGAAGAGAATTTTTCCACTATTTTTTCGGAGCATGTCTTAAAGAGGCTAGAGAAACTAAAGCTACAGATATGAATGCATTTTATTGAAATATGCTCTGTTATTTGCCTTAAAAATGCAAAAAAGAAAAGGCAAACGCAATTAGTGTTGTAACAGGGGCGATACAGGATGGAAAGCTCCATCGGAGTATCGCCCTTGTTTTATAATGGAATTTAATGCTGCTGAAATTTCCGATTGAAGATGCTATAATTACTAATGTTTGAATAAAATCGGTAAGCTGATAAAGATTAGATAATTTTTACCAATACGGCTAATTGCTTATATATTAATTACTTATATATTTTGGGAAGAGGAGATTGTGCTATGAGGTTGTTTGATACAAAGGTACAACAGCTAAAATATGAGGTTTTGAAGGAAGTGGCAAGGCTAGCTTATGAGGATAGGTTATTGGAGTGCTATAGCGATATCCCTTATAAGATTACTCCTGGGCCGAAACCCACTATGCGATGCTGCATATATAAAGAGCGGGCCATAGTTTTAGAGAGGGTTAAACTAGCTGTTGGCGGGGATAAAGATAATCCAAATGTGGTTGAGGTAATAGATATTGCCTGCGACGAATGTCCTATAGACAGCTATGAAGTGACGGCGGCCTGCCGGGGATGTATAGCGCATCGCTGTGAGGAGGCCTGTCCGGTGGATGCCATAACTTTTGATAACGATCAAAAAGCACATATTGATAAGGATAAGTGTATAAAATGCGGTAAATGTGCTTCTGTATGTCCTTATAGTGCAATTTTGTACAGAAAACGTCCCTGTGAGAAGGCTTGCAAAGTTAAGGCAATAAGCATGGGTGAGAATAATATTGCAACTATTGACAATGACAAGTGTATAAACTGTGGCGCTTGTGTTTATCAATGCCCATTTGGCGCCATTATGGATAAATCGTATATTTTAGACGCTATTGATCTTATAAAGAAAAGCGAGAACAACCAAAAATACAAGGTATACGCAATAGTGGCCCCTTCTATTTCCAGCCAATTTACTTACGCCAAGCTGGGACAAGTCATCTCTGCCATTAAAATGCTGGGATTTTATACAGTGGTAGAGGTGGCCTTGGGAGCGGATATAGTTGCTTATGAGGAAGCGAAGGAATTGGTGGATAAAGGTTTTCTGACCAGCTCTTGCTGTCCGGCATTTGTAAAATATATCCACAATGAGTTTCCAAAGCTTGTAGAGAATATCTCCCATAATCTTTCTCCCATGGTGACCATTGCAAAATATATAAAAACTAGCGATCCAACGGGGAAAGTGGTGTTTATAGGGCCCTGTATCGCGAAGAAAATGGAAGCACAAAAGGATGGGGTTAAGGAATACGTAGACTGCGTATTGACCTTTGAAGAATTACAGGCTCTTATCGACAGCCGGGATATTGAAATAGATAAATTACCCGAGGATGTACTAGACAATGCGTCTTATTTTGGAAGGATTTTTGCCCGAAGCGGAGGCTTAAGCGATGCGGTAGAACAAGCCCTGAAGGAGCAGGGAGTTACCGATTTTGAATACAAGCCTATCGCCTGCGATGGTATAGAAGAGTGCAGGAAGGCACTGCTTAAAGCTAATAGAAAGCTATTGGCAGAAAACTTTATCGAGGGCATGGCATGCGTTGGAGGCTGTATAGGGGGGCCTGGATGTTTAACCCATGGACCTAAAGATAAAAAAGAAGTAGACAAGTATGGTATGGAAGCTTTTGAAAAGACTATTAAGGGTGCGGTAAATATGTTTAAAAACACCTTAGGATCTTTATAACTTTTGAAGCTTGTTTTGATTGACAGAATTGTCAGATAATGATATATTTTCGTAGTTCCACAGATATTTTTTCTTCCAATTGTTGATGCAAATCGAGGGTTCCATTTATGGTGCGAACC
>CALGOY010000016.1 GCA_937960725.1 uncultured Bacillota bacterium | reverse complement strand
AATAGAAAATGGCGTTTATAAGGTAAAGGATCTTGTGGAGAAGCCAAGCTTGGATGAAGCTCCTTCAAACCTTGCGATATTGGGAAGATATATAATAACTCCCCGAATTTTTGAATTCTTGGAGAAAACCGAGCCTGGGGCAGGTGGAGAGATACAGCTGACTGATGCTTTAAAAGCTTTGGCGATGGAGGAGGCTATGTATGCCTACAATTTCGAGGGGATTAGATATGATGTGGGTAATAAATTAGGTTACCTCCAAGCTACGGTTGAATTTGCCTTAAGACGGGAGGAACTTCGAGAGGATTTCAAGGCGTATTTGGATAATCTAATAAACACGGAATTGTACAAAACCGGACGGGACTATTGGGAACAGTAAGCTTGTAAATGTCCAGAAAGCGATAATATTATTGAAAGAATTGCACTGTAGAAAGGAGATATGGCTATGGATTATAAAAAGAAATATCATCAATGGTTAGAAAGCCCCTATATAGATGATGCTACTAAAGAGGAGCTAAAATCTATCGCAGGGGATGAAAAGGAAATCGAAGATCGGTTTTATAAAGATCTAGAATTTGGTACCGGGGGACTTCGCGGTATGATCGGCGCAGGTTCTAACCGAATAAATAAATATACCGTGCGTAAGGCAACTCAGGGATTAGCCAATTATATAAATAAGCAAGGGAAAGCAGCTGCAGAGGCAGGAGTTGTTATTGCTTACGATTCTAGGAGGATGTCCTCTGAATTTGCTAAAGAAACAGCCCTGGTTCTAAACGCCAATGGAATTAAAACTCATGTATACAGCGAGCTGCAGCCTACTCCTGTGCTATCCTTCAGCGTGAGAGAGCTTAAGGCTACGGCTGGAGTTGTAATAACAGCTAGCCACAATCCTCCCCAGTACAACGGCTATAAGGTCTATTGGAGCGATGGCGGGCAGATTCCCCCTGAGCGGGCCGAAGAGATTATCAAAGAAATAAATGCAGTGGATAGCTTTGACAAAATACTTACTATGGATCAGAAAGATGCAGAAGATAAAGGACTTTTATGTTGGATCGGGGAGGAAGTGCTGAAGAAATATATAGACCGGGTTAAAGGACTGTGCATCAATCCCCAATTGATAAAAGAGTGGGGTAGGGATTTAAAGATAATCTACACCCCCCTTCACGGCTCTGGAAATAAGCCTGTCCGCAGGGTATTGAAAGAGGTTGGCTTTGAACAGGTTACCGTCGTACCTGAACAGGAAATGCCTGATCCCAATTTCTCTACTGTTACTTATCCCAATCCTGAAGAGAAAGAAGTGTTTAACTTAGCCATTGAAATGGCCCAGAAAGATGGCGCTGATATCATAATAGGAACGGATCCAGACTGCGATCGGGTGGGAGCAGTTGTTAAGAACCGTGAAGGTGAATATGTAGTACTGACTGGAAATCAAGTAGGGGTTCTTCTAGTGGATTATATATTGGGTGCCAAAAAGCAAAAGGGTGAACTGCCCGAAAATGGAGTAGTAATAAAAACCATAGTCACCAGTGAAATGGGCAGGGAAATTGCCAAATCCTACGGGATTGAAACCATCGATACCCTCACTGGATTTAAGTTTATAGGTGAGAAAATAAACGAATTTGAGCAGACAGGGGAGCATACCTTTATATTTGGCTATGAGGAAAGCTATGGATATCTGGCAGGTGACTTTGTGAGGGATAAGGACGCTGTAATTGCTTCATTGCTGGTCTGTGAAATGGCGGCTTACTATAAATCCCGAGGGATGAGCCTATATGAGGGCCTTGTTGAATTGTGGGAGAAATACGGCTATTATAACGAAGTCCTCAAATCCATTAACATGGAAGGCAAGGAAGGGATGGAGCGGATAAAATCTATCATGGATGGGCTGCGCAATAATCCTCCAGAGCAGCTTAACGGAGTTAAAGTTGCTCGAATAGAAGATTATCTAGAAAGCAAGGCGTACGATGTTTTAAAAGATAGGACTGAAGATATAAATCTGCCGGTATCCAATGTACTTCGCTATATGTTGGATGACGGTTCTTGGTTTTGTGTGCGACCTTCAGGAACGGAGCCTAAAATAAAGCTTTATTTTTCAGTAATAGGTAAAGATGTAGAAGATGGGCAGAAAAAAATGGATGGGCTTATCGATTCTGTAATGGGGCGAATTCAGTAATTGTACTAGCGTGGAATACAGCGATAGGAGAGGAAATAAATAGATGCTCGATACGTTCATATTTGATTTAGACGGTACTTTGCTTCCTATAGATATGGATGAGTTTGTAAAAATATATTTTGGTGAAATGGGAAAATTTTTTAGCGATATGATTGAGCCTAAGAAGCTGGTAGAATGTGTATGGACTGCTGCTAAGGCAATGGTGGTAAATACCGGAAACAAATCCAATGAAGAAGTGTTTATGGATGAGTTTAGCAAACAAATCGACGGCGACATAGGTTTATATAAAGAACGGTTCGATCGTTTTTATGATGAAGGCTTTTTAAAGCTCAAGGAAGCAGCAGTTGATGTACCTGCTATGCGGGAGAGTGTTAAGATACTGAAAGAAAAGGGGTATAATTTAGTCATCGCGACTAACCCGGTTTTTCCCCTTAAATCTATCCTGCATAGAATTAGGTGGGCTGGATTTGAACCAGAGCAGTTTTCCTATATAAGCTGCTATGAGAATAACCACTACTGTAAACCGCAAATTGAATTTTATGAAGAGGTATTAAAAAATATAGGCAAGCGGCCCGAGCAGTGTATAATGGTGGGCAATGATGTGCAGGAAGATCTGGTTGCTGGTCAGTTAGGGATGGATACTTATTTGATAGAAGATTATATGATTCACCGAACGGACGAGGAGATTAAAGCCACTTACAGAGGTAGCTATCAGGACTTCTTTGATTTTGTGATGAAGCTGGATCCGGTTACATAAAAAAGAGCAGCGGCTTTTACATCAATCAGAGTAATTGCCGCTGCTCTTTCATTTTATAGGGGGAACATGGGACCTACTCTGCAGGTTTTACAGTAACCTCGTTATTGCCCACTGCAGTTATTATAACTTTAGTACCGGCTTTGATAATTCCTGGTCCTCCCCGTCTAGCCTGGTACTCCTGTCCATCAATCTCTACTTTGCCTGTACCTATGGTGTCGCTGATAGTTTCTGTAACAACTGCCTCTTGATTTAGATATTTTTCTAATGGATTAACTTCAACCTTGTTGGCTGATTTCTTTTGTACTATATACCAAATTATGAGTGCGACAATAATGATAGCAACAATTACATACCACACAAAAATCACACTCCTTCCCTTTTACCATATTTATAAACCGGAAGGAGTGTGATAAAACGAACAATTTTAAGAATATTTAAAATTGTACAAGTTATTTTGCAATCATTATGCTTGCGCCTTTAATACCAAACGGCATAAAGCTATATCGCTCTGTATAATGATCAAAATCAACGAAGGTTCCAGGCCCTACAAATAAAATATCTTCAATGTTATCAATCCAGCCGGGTCCCATAAGGTTAAATAGGGTGTTGGAAGCTATGAGTTTTATATCGTTTTTTCCTTTATGAACTAAGTCGGTGATATCGCATACATAAGGAGCCCATCGCTTAGTACCTGCATATTCACCGTTTACGTATATTTCTACGCAAGCCGCTTCAAGACCGTTTAGCTTTAGATACACGGACTTTGCCTCATTTTCCGAATAGGTAAACTGCGCGGTAAACTCTGCCCTTCCAGCATAGAAGGGGTAGCCGGAAGTGGTCAAGTCTTTATGGTCGGGTTTTTCTATATTTCCATCTATCCAAAATCTTGTATTATCTTCATTAACTACTGAGAAGTTACCTAAAATATATACGGTTTCTACTTCAGTAGGAGTATGTTCTTGGAAATTCTCTACACCTACATGGGTGCCTGGGCCTGTGATATTATTAGATTTTTTACCTTCTAGTATCAATCTATTTCTGCCTTGCTGGATAAGACCGGTAATGGGGACTTTAGTGAAATTGATATCCTTCCAACTTTTATCAAAATCCAATGCTCCCAATTCTCCTCTGATCTTCAGCGGGGTTACTGTCTTGCCATTTAAGGTAATTTTATCTAAGTTTTCTGCTACCTCGATGACGGCAAATATTTCTCCTTCGGGGACGTTTAGCACATCAAAAGTATATTCTGCTTTGAAAGGAGTTCCCTCAGGAGCGCTATAAAAATGTTCATGCCATGCTTTTGCAATGGGTTCATTTTTAAGGACTAGTTTTCCGTCCATATAAAGGGTAACATTATTTAGTGGCAGGACATTAGGTTCTAATAAGGAAACTTTCCAGTCCTCAGCCATAGCAACCGTATTAGGATTCGAAATAAACTGAACTCCTGAATCTAGATATCCAGGCAAAGCTTTTGCTTCTAAATTTGCATCTGTGAAATATAGTACAATGCTGCCGGCTGGATAGAATTTTATATCCAGATTAACGCGGTTGCCATCGACAGTGTATTTGCAGTCGAACAGCTCTCCAGAGGATAGGTCTAAAATGTAGGGTTTTTGACTTCCGGGTATGGAAATATTAGCGTTTATTTCCCTGCTTTCTTCGGTATTAACTAACAATATCCATCTATCGCTGCCAGATGTTCTTTCATGGCATAAAACAGCTTCAGCATTTCTACCAGTGACTTTATCAATTACTCTAATCCTGTCTTCATATAGTTTATCAAGGTAATCTATAACCTCGTCTATACTGTCTTTGGACACAACGCCGCTGGGCCAATCCAATTGAGCAGCTTGACCATCTATTCTAGTAGGACGGGGTTTGAGGAATATGAGCCGGTCTGCACCAGCTTCCGATGCAAACTGTTTTAACAGCTTAACGGTGTTGCTTCTCAGAGTAAGGGATGGAGGCACAACTATGGAGGAATATGCATGCTGGCCAATGATTAATTTTCCATCCTCTACTCGGGCATGGTTTTCCATTATGATTTCATCCCCATAGTGGAAATCCAGCTTGTGGGCTAATAGGGCTTTAGATAGCTGAGTGAAGGGCTCATCGTATATTCCTCTTTCTACCATCAGGCCATTTTTCTTATGAAGGGGTGAGTATTCGCTCCACACGCTAGCAATGGTGTGAAGAACTAGTATATCCACATTTCGTTTGCCTTGGGAAACGGTATAGGACAACCTTCCTATATAATCGCCGAACTCTTTTTCATTGTCCCACCAGGGCTGTTGATAGTATAGATTAGCAGGATAATCCCGTTTTCTCTCACCGCGCATTGAATATAGGGAAAGATGGTGATTGACGAAGCCAATACCTAAAGCTGCTTGCCAGTCGGCTATCCATTTGCGGTGATAGAAACTGGACTGCTGGCCTATACAGCCAAATACTTCACAGAAGGACCGCTCTTTGCCCAGCTGATCAGCTACGGATGTGACCTGCTTAACGGTAACTACCTGCTCTATATGGCGGCCCAACTTATCGATTCCTGGCCAGTGCATAAATTCATAGTGGGGCATGGCTGCACCAATCCATTGGAGCTGATAGGGAAGGTTATCCTCCGCCATAAAATGGCCGGTCATGATTAGGTTGTTTTCTTCACACCATTTATAGTACTGTTTTGTAAAGCTTTCTATGAATAGGCGGGTGGCAGAGTCAAAGAAGTCGAACCGAATCCGCTTATAATCCCCGATGTCGAAAAACAATTCTACTAGATGTTCTTGAATATCATAGCCTTTAAGTTTTTTGAAGAAAGGAGGTAAATATTCGGACCAGGGCAGTACTGGAACATTGTAGTGGCCTTCCATTAGGTAGCAAGGCTCATCGGTGAAGATCCCTGGAATTTCCTTGCCGAAAAATTCGCTGCAGTGTTCTTTATACTTTTCATGGGTACATTCAATAAAATATTTTACTGCTTCGGGGTTCATTAAATCAACATAGGATGCACCGTTAAACCATTTGCTGCCTAAAGGCGATACCCGTTTACATATAAAATAAGTCGTATCATCTTCGGTATACTCCGCCAATACAGTATCATCTTCGGTGATCTGCTCTTTTTTTAGCGCTACCAGTGCACGGCTGCGGTACTCTGGGTTTTGAGGCACTATTCCCCCTGCAAAACCGGAGGGCCATTTATCTTCATCGTAGAGCCAGGCATAGGTCCCGGTAGCTCTGGCTTCTTCTGCGCAGGCTTTTACCAGCTGCATCCACTCATCCGATAGATATCCAGTTACAAGGCCTACCCTGGAGTGCATGAAATATCCTCCCCAGCCCTTATCAGCCATCTCTCGGATCTGTCTTCTTAATTCCTGTTCATCCAGCTTATCATTCCAACTCCAGAAAGGAGCAGGCCTGTACATAGCTGGAGGAGTTGAAAATTTTTTAAGATCCATAACATTTATCCCCCCTAATTTTACTCAAGCCGGTAATAACACTATCTAGGCATATTAATTATATATAAAGCTATTTATTTTTTCATGGGGCTATATTACAATAAATATGGGGGGATTTTCATGAAAAGGGAAGCTTTAGCTTATTATGATACAGGGGAAGAGCTGTTTCGAGATGGGGAAGCGGTATATATCAACAGGGCTACTGAACAGGTGCAGCCTCATCTACATGCCCATGATTTTATAGAGATTGCATATGTTGCTTCCGGACAAGGGGTACATTATCTAGCGGGAAAAGAGTATAAGGTATCAAAGGGAGATCTTTTTGTTATCAACTATAATGTGCCTCACGAGTTTAGATCAACATCAAATTCCCTTTCATCTCAGTTAGTGGTATACAACTGTGTTTTCAAACCGGAATTTTTAGATTATTCATTGGTCAACTGCAAGGATTTTTCGGATATTGCTCAACACTTCTTTTTCAAATCCCTTTTTCCAGAGGAAATGTGCGGCCAAGCAGATATAAGGCTTAGCGATCGGGATAGCGGAGAGATAGAGGAGCTTTATGAAAAAATGTATAGGGAATTTCAAATACGAGAGGAGGGTTACGTAGAGATAATAAGGGCCTATGTTATAGAGCTGCTCGTAAAGATTTTCCGTCTATACAGGAGAAGCAATAAGCTTAATGATGGCTTTGAGCACCAGAGAAAACAGCTGATTGATAAGGTAATCAGATATATGAAGGCTAATTATGCAGAAGACCTGAAGCTAGAAGATTTAGCTTCCATGGCTTTTTTAAGTCCCAGTTATTTCTGCACTTTATTTAAAAATTGTGTTGGTATGACTGTATTAGAATATATCCAGAAACTTCGCATCGACCAGGCCTGCAATTTGCTCAGGGAAACAGAGATGAAAGTTTCGGACATAGCGGGCCATGTAGGCTATTCTGATATCAAGTTTTTCAATCAGATTTTTAAGAGAATTACAGGAATGACTCCTAGCCAATACCGTAGAAAAACAAAGTTTTATTTTGCTTAAGCAGGATTTTAAGAGTTCGCGTTGAATAATTATCATGTCGGGATTTATTAATTTTTTAGTATGTTATAAGACCTTTCGCTATATAGAATTAACAGATTTATATTTTATACACATCATATCATAGCAGCAGCTGTTTTTAATTTAATCACCCAGGAAATTCAAAAATAAATAAAATGGAAGGAATGGTGAACATGGCATCTCTAAAAATGATGGCCTTCGATTATGGAGCCAGTAGCGGGAGAGGGATATTGGGTGAATTTGATGGTGAAAGACTCACGTTAAAAGAGATACATCGCTTTTCTAACGATCCAGTGGAGGTTGGTGGACATATCTATTGGGATGTTTTGCGGCTTTTTTGGGAGATGCAGCAAGCTCTAATTAAGTTTGCTAATCAAGAAAGCGATTCTTTAGCATCGATTGGGATCGACACTTGGGGAGTAGATTATGGACTTTTAGATCGCCAAGGAGATCTGATTGGCAACCCATATCATTATCGAGATAGTAGAACCGATGAAGTGATAGAAGAAGCTTTCAGGAGGATGCCTAAGAGGGCTATTTTTGAAAAAACCGGTATCGCATTTCAGAAATTTAATACGCTGTTCCAATTATTGTCAATGGCGATAAATAAGAAGGACATTCTAGACCAGGCGGATACACTGCTTTTTATGCCTGATCTGCTAGCCTATTTTCTTACCGGTGAAAAAGCTACGGAGTTTACGGATGCAAGTACTAGCCAGCTGTTGGATGCACGGACAGGCAAGTGGTGCACAGAAATATTAGAGGCTATGGATATTCCTGATAGGATTTTTACTGATATTCAGCAGCCCGGAAGTTACAGGGGCAAAGTAAAAAAGGATCTAGGGGAGAAGTTAGGAGTGGGAGAGGTCCCTGTCGTGGCGGTAGCTAGTCACGATACGGCATCAGCGGTAGCTGCTGTGCCTGTACTGGAGGGCAGCTATGCTTATCTTAGCAGCGGTACCTGGTCGCTTATGGGAGTAGAGGTTGAAAAGCCCGTTATAAATGATATGACTTATGAATGGAACTATACCAACGAGGGTGGAGTAGAAGGGACCTACCGCCTATTGAAAAATATTATGGGGCTTTGGATTATTCAAGAGTGTAAGCGGGAGTGGGATCGCCGCGGAGAAAGCTATGGATATGGAGAGCTAGCGGATATGGCAGCCAAGGAGCAGCCTTTTATCGCTTTTATAGATCCGGATGATGATATGTTCTATGCTCCAGGACAGATGCCAGAAAAAATTCAGCAGTACTGCAAGCAGACCAATCAGAATGTGCCCCAGACAAAGGGTGAAATATTGCGATGCGTGTTCGATAGCTTGGCTATGAAATATCGCTGGTCTATCGAAAAATTGGAAACTATTACGGGGAAATCCCTGGATGCCTTGCACATCGTAGGGGGAGGTACGCAGAATAAGCTGCTCAACCAGCTAACTGCCAATGCAATCAAAAAGCCCGTAATTTGCGGTCCAGTTGAGGCTACCGCAACTGGCAATCTGATGCTTCAAGCCATGGCTTTAGGGGAAGTGGCAAATCTTGCGGAAATTCGCCAGGTAGTAAAAAATTCATTCCCCACTGAGGAATATGAGCCTAAGGAAGGCGATAAATGGGATGAAGCTTACGATAGATTCTCGCAGATTATAGAAGTTGAAGAATAAGGAGGGGTAAAAGTGGCGGATAAAAGAGTAGGCGGAGAGTATGTATGGTATATACCAGATTGTTATTATCCAGAAATCACCAGCCCTGGACATTATGTAAGCCATGAAGCTGTTTGCGTTCTCAATCCGGGCGATGAAGATGCCGAGATTAAGCTGACCCTCTACTTTGAAGACAGGGAGCCGATGGATAATTTTAAAGCTATATGTCCAGCAAGGAGGACTAGGCATATTCGCCTTGATCAAATCAAAGACGATAATGGGAACGGAATACCGAAAGGGGTTCCCTACGCTATTATGGTAGAGAGCAGCCAACCTATTATTGTGCAGTACAGCCGCCTAGATACTACCCAGGCGGAGATGGGACTTATGACAACGATGGCATATCCAATGAGAAGCTTATAATTAGGATAATATCAAAGGGGGCAAGTAATAATGGAAAAAATTTATAAAGAAGAATTGGTAAGAGAGGGATATGAAAGAGCTAAGGAAGTATATAAGGCTTTTGGTGTAGATACCGATGAGGTATTAAAGCAGATGGATAATATAAGCATTTCCCTCCACTGCTGGCAGGGGGATGATGTAACTGGTTTTGAAGAAGATGTAGAGGCTTTATCTGGGGGAGGAATTCTGGCTACCGGTAATTATCCAGGAAGAGCTAGAAATGGCGAGGAGCTGAGACAGGATTTAGACAAGGCGCTAAGCCTTATTCCAGGAAAGCACAGGGTTAATTTACATGCCATCTATGCTGAAACCGATGGAAAATTTGTAGACAGGGATGAAATTGGCCCCGAGCACTTTGAAAAATGGATAGATTGGGCCGCTGATAAAGGGATTGGGCTGGACTTTAATCCGACATTCTTTTCCCATAAAATGGCCGACAGTGGATTTACATTGGCCAGTAAAGATAAGGAAGTCCGGGATTTTTGGATTCGGCATGGGATAAGATGCCGTGAGATCGCCGCTGAAATGGGGAAAAGATTAGGAACTCCATGTGTATGCAATGTATGGATTCCCGATGGTTCGAAAGATTTGCCTGCTGATCGGCTAGGCCATAGGCAGATATTGAAAGAATCCTTAGACGAAATATTTGAGAAGAAATATGACAAAAAACATCTGTTAGACTCTGTGGAATCTAAACTATTTGGTATTGGCTCAGAGGCCTATGTAGTGGGTTCCCACGAATTTTATATGGCTTATGCAATGACGAGGGATGTCATGCTATGCCTTGATGCTGGGCATTTCCATCCTACAGAAACGATATCCGACAAGATTTCCTCCATACTTACATTTGCAGATGGGCTTTTGCTCCACGTTAGCCGAGGAGTACGCTGGGACAGCGACCATGTAGTGATCTTAAATGATGAGGTTCTGGCCATTGCTCAGGAAATAAAGCGAGCCAATGCTTTCGATAAGGTATATTTTGGTCTGGACTTTTTCGATGCCAGCATCAACCGAATTTCTGCTTGGGTGACAGGAACGCGGGCAGCCTTAAAAGCTATCATGTTTGCACTGCTAGAGCCTACAGAGCTATTAAAATCCGAAGAAGAAAAGGGCAACTTTGGAGCACGCCTTGCTCTTATGGAAGAATTTAAGACCTTGCCTTTTGGTGCAGTTTGGGACTACTACTGCTTAATCAAAGGCGTACCTGTGGGAGCGCAGTGGCTAGATGATGTAAGAAAGTATGAAGAGGAAGTGCTGAGCAAGAGGGATTAATATTTTGGACGGTGGATTTAAAGAGAGGAAGGTATGATTATGGATTTAAAGGATTTGCAGCTGCTGGAAAATATATCGCAGCCCATAGGGGGATGTTCCGATTATGTGCAAGGCGGAGGCGGGAATACATCAGTTAAGCTGGATGATAATTATATGGCCGTAAAAGCCTCCGGCTTTCGCCTAGATCAGGTAACTAAGGAAGAAGGTTATGTAATCGTAGATTACAATAAAATCAGAAAATATTTTAATGAGGTAGACACCAGCCGAGATGTTAATTTTGAGCAGGAGAGCACAGCATTTATCCAAAGCTGTGTTCTCCAGGATAAAAACCCAAAGAATCTTCGGCCGTCTATAGAAACGGGTTTCCATTCATTTTTGGGAAAGCTGGTTATCCATACCCACTCGGTATATGCCAATATATTATGCTGTGCCCTAGAAGGAAAGGAGTTGGTATCCAAGATATTTGACGATGAATATTCCCTGCTGTGGGTGCCGTACATCAATCCCGGTTTCGATCTTACTATTGAGCTTAATCGAGCCATTGCTGAATACAAAAAGCAAAGGGGTATCTCTCCTAATGTTATCTTCATGGAAAACCACGGGTTAATTGTAACTGAAGAGAGCGATTCTAAGTGTCTGAGCCTCCATCAAAAAGTTAACGATAGGATTAAGGAGTATTTCTCCATAGATTCAGCTTATCCAGAGGTAGAGATAGAGAAGCTGTCTGATAAAACATACAGGAGCAGAACAGAATACCTTAAAGACTATCTAAAGAAGAATAAGGTAGATAAGAAGATGTTCCAGGAAATTGTGCTGTACCCAGATCAAATGGTATACTTGGGAGATAATGTGTCTTTTGAAAAAGACGATGCCGATGCAAAGATAAGGATAGACAGGGAGACGGGAGAGGTTATTTATCAAACTAGCCAGAAAGAGGCCCTGACAATAGATGAAACTTTCACTGCCTATATATATGTAGTGGACCATATACAAAAACTCGGATTGACGATTCAGACGATGTCAGAAGAGGCAATGGCTTTTATTCGCAATATGGAAGGGGAAAAATACAGGAAGAAATTGCTCAAGGAAAAGCCTTAAAAACAGCAAAAAACCCTGGGGAATAAAAATACCCTAGGGTTTTTGTAATTGCTAAATCTTTTAATTTTTATAATTATATTTTGTTGTTGCAGCCTAATACATTGACAATCTTATGGCGTACTAATTCTTTAATAGCTTCTCTAGCAGGACCTAAATATTTCCTAGGATCAAATTCGCCTGGGTTTTCATGCAAATACTTTCTTATAGCTGCGGTCATTGCCAGTCTGAGGTCAGAATCAATGTTTATTTTACATACAGCCATAGAGGCAGCTTTTCTCAGCATGTCTTCTGGAACTCCCCTAGCTCCGGGCATATTGCCACCATATTTGTTGATCGTTTCAACATATTCTGGCATAACGGAAGAGGCTCCATGAAGTACAATAGGAAATCCAGGTAGCTTTTTCTGAATCTCTTCTAAAATATCAAAGCGAAGTTTAGGCTCACCTTTGAATTTGTATGCTCCATGGCTAGTTCCAATAGCTATGGCTAAAGAATCAACGCCTGTTCTTTCAACAAACTCTACTACTTGGTCAGGATCGGTGTATACAGCTTCATCTTCAGAAACGCTTATATCATCTTCTACACCAGCTAGCCTGCCTAATTCTCCTTCGACTACTACACCATGGTCATGGGCGTAATCTACCACTTGTTTTGTAAGCTTGATGTTTTCCTCAAAAGAATATTTAGAACCGTCTATCATAACCGATGTGAAGCCTCCGTCTATGCAATCTTTACATATTTCGAAGTCCTCGCCGTGATCTAGGTGAAGGCATATTGGAAGACCTGTCTCTTCTACAGCAGCTTCAACTAATTTCACAAGATAGGTGTGATTGGCATATCTACGCGCCCCAGCAGAAACTTGAAGGATCAGAGGTGCCCTTTCTTCCTTCGCAGCTTCGGTAATTCCTTGGATGATCTCCATGTTGTTTACGTTAAATGCGCCAACAGCATATCCACCTTCATAAGCTTTTTTGAGCATCTCTTTCGATGTAACCAGTGGCATGTAAAAATCACTCCTTACACTAATTATAAAAAATCACAAACTTTACAAATCCATTCTATCAGACCCGATGAAAAAATCAAGAAAAAAATAAAATAGTATTGACATAGAACGTATGTTCGAAGTATAATTAATTTAAATTCCTTTTTTTAGCAAATACAATTGAAACATAATAAAAGCGGAAGG
>CALGOY010000015.1 GCA_937960725.1 uncultured Bacillota bacterium | reverse complement strand
ATAGAACAAATGCCGGTAGAAGATATCCAAAAGGGTTATAAAAATAAAAGCTTTACCATCAAGGAGGTAGTACAGGAATACATAAACCGGATTTCGAAGCTGGATGACAAAATTGGCGCTTTTATCACAGTTTGTGCAGATGAAGCTTTAGAGAAGGCGGAGGATATGGATAAAAAGCTTCAAAGAGGCGAAGACATAGGGCCCCTTGGAGGCATCCCCGTGGCAGTTAAAGATAATATATGTACGAGGGGGATTAGGACTACCTGTGCTTCGAGGATGCTTGAAGATTTTGTTCCACCTTACGATGCCACCATTATAGAAAAATTAAAGGATGCGGGGGCAATCATAATAGGGAAAACCAACATGGACGAGTTTGGAATGGGCTCTACTACGGAAAACTCTGCAGTGAAAATAACCCGCAATCCTTGGGATTTAAGCAGAGTTCCCGGCGGCTCTTCGGGAGGTTCTGCTGCCGCTATAGCTGCAGGCTTTGCTCCCCTGGCAGTAGGCTCCGATACCGGTGGATCCGTTAGACAGCCTGCGGCATTCTGTGGAGTTGTTGGTTTGAAGCCCAGCTTCGGAGCGGTCTCTAGATATGGCTTAGTTGCCTTTGCTTCTTCCTTCGACCAGATTGGACCCATGGCGGGGAATGTAACAGATTGCGCCTTATTATATCAGGTGTTGCAAGGTCCTGATAAGAAGGATTATACAAGCATTAAATCCCCTGATTATACAGATTTTTTGGGGGATATAGATAAGGGAGTAGAGGGCTTTAAAATAGGCATACCCAAGGAATGTTTCAACGAAAGATTGGACAAGCAGATAGAAGATTCTATATATGAAACTGCAAGGCTTTATGAAAAAATGGGTGCAAAACTGGAGGAGTTTTCCCTACCCATACTAGAAGCGGCCTTGTCTGCCCACTATATTATATCTACAGCAGAGGCCAGCTCAAATCTTGGCAGGTATGATGGTATAAGATACGGATATAGGACGGAGAACTTCAGCGATATAGAAGAGTTAATCATTAACTCCAGAACTGAAGGGTTTGGCTGGGAAGTAAAGCGAAGGATTATGCTAGGGACTTATGTGCTGTCTTCCGAGCATTATGATATCTACTATAAAAAAGCAATGCAGCTTAGGAAGAAAGTTAAAGAAGTATTTAAGCAGCTATTTAAAAGCTATGATATTATCCTTATGCCTACGTATCCAACGCTGCCATTTAAAATAGGAGAAAAAAGAAGCGATCCGCTGGAGATGTATCTTGCAGATATCTATACAGCAATCATAAATCTAGTAGGGATTCCGGCCATATCTATACCCTGTGGATTTAGCAGGGAAGGGCTACCAATTGGACTGCAACTTGTAGGAAATTATTTTGAAGAAAATAAGCTGTTTCAGGCTGCCTACAGCCTTGAACGGGAACTAGGAATTTCTAGCAGAAAGCCGGCGCTTGAGGGGGTGGTGCAAGATGTTTGAAACGATCATAGGCCTCGAAATCCATGCGGAGCTAAAAACTAAGTCGAAAATATTTTGCTCCTGCTCAACTAAATTTGGGGAAGAACCCAATGCAAACACCTGCCCGGTCTGCTTGGGCCTTCCAGGCAGCTTGCCGGTATTAAACCAAGAAGTAGTCAATCTCACTATTAAAGCAGGAAGAGCTTTGAACTGTGAAATCAATAAGATTAATAAATTCGATAGAAAAAATTATTTTTATCCTGACCTTCCGAAAGCTTATCAGATATCCCAATACGATATGCCAATATGCAGCAATGGATATATAGATATTGAAACGGATGAAGAGGACGGCAAAATGCAAACAAAGAGGATCCGCATAACTAGGATACATATAGAAGAGGATGCGGGCAAGCTAGTCCATCTGGAGGATGAGCCCTATACTTTGATCGACTATAACAGAGCTGGAGTTCCGTTGATTGAAATCGTTACAGGGCCGGATATCCGATCTCCTAAAGAAGCAGTAGCATTTTTGAGAGAGCTGAAGGCCATACTGGAGTATGCAGAAATATCGGACTGCAGGATGGAGGAGGGCTCTCTTAGGTGTGATGTCAATATCTCCGTTAGAAGGCTAGGACAGGAACAATTCGGCACAAAGGTAGAAATTAAAAACCTCAACTCCTTTAAGGAAATACAAAGGGCCTTAGAGGAGGAGCAGAAAAGGCAGGTAGAGCTATACAGGCTTGGAGAGGAGCATAAAATTATACAGGAGACGAGGAAGTGGGATAACAGCCTGAGAAAGACGGTGCCCATGCGCTCCAAGGAAGATGCCGATGACTATCGCTATTTCCCAGAAGCAGATCTACCCTTGCTGATAATCGATGAAGGGGCTGTGCAAAAGATGGAAGATGAGCTTCCCGAACTTCCTAAGCAGAAAAGGGATAGGTTTATGGAGCAATATAAATTAAGCAAATATGAAGCGGATATACTGGTAGGGGATAAGGCCCTGGCGGATTATTTTGAAGAAGTGGTGGGATTTGGCATCCGGCCTAAGGAAGTGGCCAATTGGATGCTGGCAGATCTGTTGCGGGTTTTGAAAGAGAATAAAGGCGATGGAATTCCTGTAAAGAGCCAGTACTTTGCTGATCTTATAAAGATGGTAGAGGAAGGCAAAATAAGCCGCAGTGCAGGGAAAGAGGTATTGGATGAATTGGCTATAACGGATAAAACCCCCGAACAGATCGTCCAAGAGAGGGGACTGACTCAAATCAGCGGATCCGAAGAGCTTGAAAAAATAGTTCAGACAGTATTAGAAAAAAATACTGATGTAGTGGAGGAGTATAAAAGCGGCAAGACAAAGGTATTTGCTTTTCTAATGGGGCAGGTTATGAAAGAAAGCAGAGGGAAGGCCAATCCTAGGCTCGCCAAGGATATTCTAGAGAAATTTTTAGCTAACTAATTTATATTTTTATAATATATTAAACTAAAAATGTATATTGATACTGAGGATGCCTATTGATTTCTTTATCAATAGGCATTTTTAATATGTAAATGATTATAAATAAAAAATATAGCTTATACTACTTGTACGTACAAGTTGTCTGTGGTATAATTATATTGCAGGTATACATATATATTATAGGCACATCTTCCCATTCTCAGATGTAGTCTATTTGTCGCATCAGTACTATGTATATCAAAATATATCAAAAGATTATGAAAAATTATTTAGGAGGGGTTTATATGCTGGGTAATATTCCTGAGGTTAAGCTCGGTATCGTAGCGGTAAGCAGGGATTGCTTTCCTCTGGAACTGAGCGTGCGAAGGAGACAGGCAGTTGTTAAAGCTTGCAAAGATAAAGGGATTGATATCTATGAAGCAAACACAACTGTAGAAAACGAAAAAGATACAATGAAGGCTTTAGACGAGATTAAAGAGGCTGGAGTAAATGCTCTGGTAGTTTACTTAGGTAACTTCGGACCTGAAGGGCCGGAAACCATGCTGGCTCAAAAATTTGATGGCCCCGCTATGTTTGTAGCAGCTGCAGAGGAAACAGAAGCAGATCTATTTGACGGACGGGGCGATGCATATTGCGGCATGCTCAACGCTTCATATAATATAGGTCTTAGAAAACTAAATCCCTATATCCCCGAATATCCTGTAGGAACTGCAGATGAAGTTGCATCTATGATAGCTGAATTTGAAGATATTGCCCGTGTAATTTTAGGCCTTTCTGGATTGAAGATTTTCAGCTTTGGACCAAGACCCCAGGACTTTCTTGCATGCAATGCTCCCATTAAACCCTTGTATGATCTAGGAGTAGAGATCATGGAAAATTCCGAGCTGGATCTTTTTGAAGCCTACAATAAACATGCAGATGATCCCAGGATTCCAGAAGTGGTTAAAGAAATGGAAGAGGAGCTGGGAGAAGGCAATAGATATCCAGGAATTCTGCCTAGGTTAGCTCAGTATGAGATAACTTTGAAGGACTGGATGGAAGAACATATAGGAGCGTCCAAATACGCTATATTTGCTAATAAATGCTGGCCTGCTTTCCAGACCCAGTTCAAGTTCGTTCCATGTTATGTAAACTCTAGATTCGCTGCCAGAGGTATCCCAATTGCTTGTGAGACCGATATATATGGTGCCTTGAGCGAGTATATCATAACCTGCGCTACTAAGATGCCTGCAACTCTTTTAGATATAAACAATACGGTGCCCAAGGATATGTATGAAAATAATAAAGACAAGTTTGAAGGCTACAGACATGATGATCTATTCATGGGCTTCCACTGCGGCAATACTTCCAGCTGCTGCATGAAAAATCCTGCAATGAATTATCAGCGCATTATGCACCGTCAATTAGAACCAGACAGCGAGCCGGATATTACCCGAGGTACTTTAGAGGGTACTATAAGGCCTGGAGAAATTACCCTATTTAGATTGCAGAGCACTGCTGATACTACTTTAAGAAGCTATGTAGCTCAGGGTGAAGTAATAGACGTAGATCCCAAATCCTTTGGAAGTATCGGGGTATTTGCTGTTAAAGAGATGGCTAGATTCTATCGCCATGTTCTAATTGCTAAGAGATTTCCTCACCACGCTGGTGTAGGTTTTAAACATGCTGGAAAAGTTCTGTTTGCAGCTATGAAGATGCTAGGTGTCGAGGATGTATCCTTTAACCAGCCGGCATCAATGCTGTATCCTGGTGAAAATCCTTTTAAATAATAAAACGGATGTGGGTGTAGTAAATCAATGTCGAAATTGTCAAAGCCAAAATATCAGCAATTAAAAGAGCATATCATTGCTACAATCAAAGAAGAACAGCTAAAGCCTGGAGAGAAGATATGGTCTGAAAATGAGCTTGCCAATAAATTCCAAATGAGCAGGCATACAGTAAGGCAAGCAATTGGAGAGCTAGTAAATGAAGGATGGCTTTACAGGATCCACGGGAAGGGTACTTTTGTAGACAGACGGCCGGATAGAGAGGTTAGGCAAGCTAGGACTATTGGAGTTATGACTACTTATCTAAACGATTATATCTTCCCTTCTATCATCAGGGGGATTGACTCGGTTCTTTCCCCCAAAGGTTACAATATTATACTGGCTTCTACCTATAACAAACATGAAAAAGAGCGTCTATGTCTTGAAAAATTTTTAAACACTGAACTGGATGGACTAATTGTTGAAACTACCAAAAGTGCCCTTCCCAACCCCAATTTGGATTTGTATAGGCAGCTGAGCCACAGCAGGAAAATCCCCATTATATTTATCCACGGTTTTTATAAGGATTTGGATTATTCCTACGTTGTAGAAGATGATGTGGAGGCTGGATACTTGGCCACTAATCATCTTTTGGATTTAGGCCATACCAGGATCGGAGGCATATTTAAATCAGATGACATTCAAGGCCACTATCGATTTGAAGGCTTTAGCAAAGCTTGCTCTCTTAAAGGTCTAGAAGTTTGCAGCTCGAGGATACTGTGGTTTGATACGGAGCAAGCGGAGGAAAAGCTGGGAGGCTGTGATAACGAACAGCTCGACCGCTTGTTTGAGGAATGCTCAGCTTTAGTCTGCTATAACGATCAAGTTGCCATGAAAGTATTAGATAGAGCTCGCAGCAAAGGAATTAATATACCAGAGGACTTATCCTTGGTCAGCTTTGATGACTCTCAGCTGGCAGTTGCTTCAGAGGTGAAGCTAACAACGGTAGCCCATCCCCAAGAAAAGCTAGGGGAGGAGGCTGCTAGGGCCATCCTTCAGATGATTGCTGGGAAGAAAAAATATCATGCTATAAAGATGAAACCCCAGCTTATAGTCAGAGGAAGTAGCTGCGAATATAAAGAAAGGACGGGTGAGTAATGGGTAAGAAGTATTCTATAGGCGTTGATTTTGGAACACAATCAGGTAGAGCGGTATTGGTAGAGATAGGTACTGGCAGAGAGGTTGCCACAGCGGTAAAAGCCTATCCCCATGGCGTGATGGACGAGTATCTGCCAGATGGGAAGACTCGCTTAGAACCGGATTGGGCTCTACACCATCCCCAGGATTATCTGGACGTCTTAAGTGAGACTATACCTGCCGTGCTTAAGGAGGGGGGAGGAGATAAGGAAGATGTTATAGGCATAGGTTTGGATTTTACTTCTTGTACCATTCTGCCTGTAGATAAGGAAGGCACTCCCCTATGTTTTTATGAGGAATATAAATCAGCTCCCCATGCCTACATAAAGCTGTGGAAGCATCATGCAGCTCAGGATGAAGCCAATCGGTTAAATGAAATTGCACAGGAGCGGGGGGAGGATTTTCTCCAGAGATATGGAGGAAAAATTTCCTCAGAATGGATGATTCCAAAGATTTGGCAGGTACTTAACGAAGCGCCTGAAATATATGAAAAAGCAGATCGATTCATGGAAGTAGGAGACTGGGTTGTCCTACAGCTGACAGGACAGGAAAAGAGAAGCAGCTGCATGGCAGGCTATAAGGCTATATGGCATAAGCGGAAAGGCTATCCATCCAAGGAGTTTTTCAAGGCTTTAGATCCGAGGCTGGAGAATGTGGTAGATGAAAAGCTGAGCAGGGATATTTACCCTATAGGCACCAAGGCTGGGGAAATAACTGAAAAAGCTGCTGAATTGACCGGACTGAAGCCCGGTACTGCTGTTGCAGTGGCAAACGTAGATGCCCATGTAGCTGTTCCAGCGGTAGGCATTACCGAGGAAGGCAAGATGCTCATGATTATGGGTACCTCCACTTGCCACATGCTCCTGGGTAAAGAAGAAAAGATGGTTCCTGGCATGTGCGGCGTGGTGGAAGATGGAATATTACCTGGATATATGGGCTATGAGGCAGGCCAGTCCTGTGTAGGCGATCACTTTGAGTGGTTTGTAAAGAATTGCGTTCCAGCTGAGTATATGCAAGAAGCAAAGGATAGAGGAATGGATATCCATGCCCTGCTGAGTGAAAAGGCAGAAAAATTAGCAGTAGGGGAAAGCGGATTAGTAGCCCTAGACTGGTGGAATGGAAACAGATCCGTATTAGTAGACGTGGACTTAACCGGAATGATAGTAGGAATGACACTGCTTACAAAGCCGGAAGAGATATATAGGGCGCTTATTGAAGCTACGGCTTATGGTACCCGAATGATCATAGAGACATTTGAAGAAAGCGGCGTGCCTATACGGGAGCTTTATGCTGCAGGTGGAATCGCCCATAAAAACCCGTTCATTATGCAGATTTATGCCGATGTAACTAATAGGGAAATTCGAATATCTGCTTCTTCTCAAACTCCTGCCCTGGGCTCTGCCATGTTTGGAGCAGTAGCAGCTGGAAAGGAGCGGGGAGGTTACGATTCCATAGTAGATGCTGCAAAAGAAATGGCCAGGTTAAAAGACGTAGTCTACACTCCCATTCCTGAAAATGTAGAGATGTATAACAAGTTATACGCTGAATATAAACTGCTCCACGACTATTTTGGCAGGGGGGCTAATGACGTCATGAAGCGGCTTAAGGAGATAAAACGGGAAGCGATTAACAAATAGTCTAGTTAAAATAAATTTAATCAGGAGGCTGTCTATATTGCTTGAAACACTGAAGGAACAAGTCTGGAAGGCAAATTTGGATCTGCCCAAATATGGGCTGGTTACATTTACTTGGGGCAATGTAAGCGGAATAGATAGGGATAAAGGCCTGATTGTGATTAAACCCAGTGGCGTTCCCTATGAGGATTTGAAGCCAGAGCATATGGTGGTGCTGGATTTGGAGGGGAATAGGGTTGAGGGAGATTTAAAACCCTCTTCGGATACCCCCTCTCACCTTGTCCTATACAAGAATTTTCCCGAAATAGGAGGAGTTGTCCATACCCATTCTCCCTGGGCTACCAGCTTTGCTCAGGCAGGCCAGGGAATTATGCCCCTGGGAACAACCCATGGCGATTATTTCTATGGGGAAATTCCATGCACCCGGAATATGACAGAGCAAGAGATAAAAGGAGAATATGAAAAAGAAACGGGGAACGTTATTGTAGAAACTTTTAAAGATAGAAAGATCAATCCCATGGATATTCCGGCAGTATTGGTCAATCAGCACGGCCCATTTACTTGGGGTAAAGATGCTGCTGAAGCCGTGCACAATGCAGTCGTGCTAGAAGAAGTAGCTAAAATGGCATGGAGAACATTAATGCTAAAGCCTGGCATAGAGCCGATGGATCAAAACCTTTTAGATAAGCACTTCTTAAGAAAACATGGTGCAAACGCTTATTATGGTCAATAATAATCAGAGAGAAGACTAAAGACTAAAGTTATCAAGATCTAATTTTAAAAAAATAAAAAATAAAATAAAAGAAAGGGCATATTATAAATTTATAATATGCCCTTTCTTATTCATAATATTATAACACTTATATATCAAGGTATTGATTGAAGTTAATATAAATCAGGATGTTTTGTAAAATCAATATTTTTAAATACGGAAATAATTATTCACTTCTAAATGTCAATGTGACCACCTGTACTAAGTCCATTCCTTCAAATTTAGAAGGCTCAAAGTAATCTTGAAGAGAGTAGCTCCTCATAATTGTACCGCTTTTAAAAGAAGCCCTTCCACCAATGATTTCCCACTTTTCTCCACCACCAAGTTTGTAAACATTTATATCCATTGCAATAGCCTCTTTAGGTGCATTAAAATATATAATTTGAGAATTTTCTTCTTCAATACCAAATGACCTTGATAAATCCTTCTCATTTTTAGATAAATTGTATGGCTGAATTCCTTTTTTTGCTAAGGAATTGGGGGCATTTCCATTGTTCTTCGAACAAGCAACCAATACTGTTACGATTATCAGTGCTGACATTGTTCTATGAAGACAAAGCATCAGTCAGCACTTGTACGTCCATATATATGATGAATATGGCCATCTACATATTGGACTGTTGTACGATATTCATGATAATGCCTGCCATCTCCACTTGGAATAGCGGAACCAGTTCCTGAACAATATGGGTGAGAATGATAGCGATGATTCACATAAACATCTCCTAAAGTATTTATTATTACCATTTTATGTTTAGTAAAGAATTATGATATAGTCTTGATAAGCTTTTATGGAAAGTGTATAATATGTTTAGTATATTTTTCCATATATAATGCGATTCAGAGGAAATATGGAGAGGGGATAAATGATGAGAAGTATATTATGTATCATAATTAGTATGCTATTATTTGTTTCAGCCCCGATTGTGGCATTGGGGGACAGGGATTATGTAGTAGGCGCTTTTTATGCCATAAGCAGCAGTGGGGAATATAGAAGCCTGTCTGATTCAACCAAGACAGGGCTTAAGCATATATATTTTCAGTGGGCAAGGTTAGTCCCGGATAGAGAAGGAAATATTAGGTTTACAAATAGGCATCTTAACCCTATAAGCAGCTATGATAACACAAGCGAGTTTGGAGTTCCGGGAAATAGCGCAAGTGGTTATGTGAATAAGATAGATTATAAAAAGAAAAACCCCCAGGGAAAAGCTTTTCTTTCGGTATTCTTTTCTGCTTATTCATATGGGAATGGCAGACATACCGCCATTGAGTTTTTAAATATGTCTGTAGAAGATTGGAATCGACATATTATTAATCCTTTAGTGTCTATGGTTAACGGCAATTACAATGGAGTTTCGAGCAAAGATTTAGCTTTCGATGGAGTAGTGCTGGACTTTGAGGGGATAAGAGATGCCTACGAAGAACAGGGAGCATATTCCCCTCAGCAGAGGACGGGTTTAAAAAATAAATATGTAGCTTTTTTACGTCAGCTGAAGGCAGCTTTGGGAGATAAAGAGCTCATAGTGATAGCTCCTCCTAGCAACGTACCTGGCTATTTCGATGGATATGATTATAAGGCTATAAGTGAAATTGCTGATTATATTTATTTGATGGCTTACGACTATCATCACTATAATACATACGATGCTGCTATAAAAGAGCTTCAGGGAAAGATCCGCTTTGTAAGCCGATATGAAACGCAACCCTTTACTTTGGTGGATGAAGCGGTGAACAGGACCATAAACCAGTATGGAGTCGACCCTCAAAAGATAATATTAGGTCTGAACCTTCATGGGAACAAATGGATAAAGATTAGCACCAGCATAAATGGACAAGCCTATAGTTATTACGTTTTGAGGCATCCCTATGTAAGCGGTATTGAAACTGCAGTAGAGGTGGATCCGATCTATTTGGAGGGCTCTAAAACCTGCAAAAAGGTTTTGACAGGAGAAGAAGCTTTGAAGATGGCAGATGGAGTTGAACTAAACGGTGGACAAGTTGAGAGCGTAGAATATTACTACGAATCCCCTAGAAGCCTTTATGAAAAATATGATGCTATAGTAAGGAAGTATAACATTGCCGGAGTAGCGGCATGGAGGCTAGGGGCTGGAAGTATAAATACATGGGATAGGCTAGCTAATATGCTAAAGGAGGGAACCTATGGAAGGCTAGATGATAAAACTGAGGTCCCCCCTACAAAAGAATGGACTGTAAAGTTTAATATGCCCTTGGATCCTTCCAGCGTCAACAATCAAACTATATATGTGGTAGATGAATGGGGGTATCCTGTAGATGTTGAGGTAAGCTGTGGAGAAGATAGCAAGAGTGCAATAGTCAAGCCCCTTGTTCCTTATAGGAAAGGATCTGTATATGAACTGATCATCAGCAGTAAGGTTAGGGCTGCCTCAGGAGCATCTTTGAAACAGCCGCTGCGCATGCGGTTTAGCATAGCTTCTCAATGAAGATGATCTGTTAAAGCCAAGTAGATTAATGGTGCTGATTGAGGAGCTTTTCCAGGGTTTTTATGTGTTTTCGATCCTCTTTGAGAATCTTTTTAATTAAATCTTCACTTTCCTTATCTAGATCTCCTTTTGCTATTTCTTCCGCCATCTGGATACCCTTTTGTTCTCCTTCATAAGCGTCATGGAGGATGAAACGGGTATCCTTTTGTTTAGGAAGATTTTTGATAGAATCAACCGCCTGAGCCATTTCGCCCATAATCCCTACCCCGTCTACAGGACGACCGCCGAGGTTTTGAATTCTTTCGGCTATTAAAATAGCATGCTGTTTATGATCTTTCTGAATTCTTTGCAGCTCAGTTTTAATTTCCTCATCTTCTAGGTTTTGTATAAATCTTTCGTATCCCTCAATGGCCATATATTCTCCTTTAAGGAGGCTATTGAGCTCTTTGACTACCTTTACGTTTTCGTTCAATGATGCTCCATCCTTTCTTTATATAATCAATATCTATATTTTTTGCCAAGAACCATAAATTATTACATTGACAAAGCTTATAATGTTTTATATGGTTTACCTAATAAGCAGGATATTTTGCAATTGAATATATGAAATCATTTTTCATATAAAATTAATGGAGTGATAAGATGAGGTTGGGGTTGGGAATCGATACGGGCGGTACCTATACCGATGCCGTAGTTTATGATTTTGATGCCAAAAAGATTTTAGATAGCGACAAGTCACCTACAATAAAAGAAGATTTGAAGCTGGGAATAATTAATGCGCTGGATCAGCTATCCCCCGATTTACTTAAAAAAGTTTCATTAGTATCTTTATCTACAACTTTGGCCACCAATGCCTGCGTAGAGGATAAGGGAGGCCGGGCTACTTTGATTTTAATAGGCTGTGATAGGGAGACCGTGGCCAAATACGGTAGGGATTACGGGCTTCCATCGGTAGATGATATTATTTTTATAGAAGGAGGACACAACCAGCAAGGGGATGTAATAAAGGAGCCGGATTGGGGAGAGCTGCATCAGAAGATCGAGGCTCGCTTGGCAAATAGCGATGCTTTTGGGATAGTTCAGATGTGGGGAGTGCGCAATCCTGAGTTTGAAAAAAAGGCGAAACAGCTAGTAGGGCAGTGGACTGGAATGCCCGTGGTGTGCGGACATGAATTGGCCGGCCAGCTGAATTTCATAAAACTGTTGGGCAAAGGCGATATGTTATTGATTGAAAACGGTACGAACATACAGTGCTCATGAATGCCAGGCTGATTCCCCTTATAAATGAGTTTATAGATGCCGTTAAGCAAAGCATGATAGACAGGGGGATTGAAGCTCCTTTGGTAATCGTCCGGGGAGACGGTAGTATAATGTCTGAAGAATTTGTTCGGGAAAAACCGGTGGAGACCCTTCTTTCAGGTCCTGCTTCCAGTGTTATTGGAGGCGTAAATTTAAGTGGAGAGAAAAACTGCCTGGTAGTAGACATGGGAGGTACTACCAGCGATTTCGCATTGGTGCAGAATGGAAGACCCCTCCTTGCATATGAAGGCGCCAATGTAGGAAATTGGAGAACTGCAACCCAGTCGGTGTATATCCGCACCATTGGGCTGGGTGGAGATAGCATGATAAGCTTCGATTCGCAGGACAATATCACCATAGGGCCTAGGCGGGTGGCCCCCCTATCTTGGCTTGTTGCAAAATGGCCAGGGGTAATGGCAGAGATAAAACGGATACATGGGGCAAACAAGTGGCATACCCGTTCCCTATGCCAGTTTTTCTATCTGGTTAAATCAATAGAAATAGATAGAGAAAGAGGCTATAGAGAAGAAGAAAAGCGGATTATGGAAGCGCTGAAGGAAGGGCCACTGAGTTTAGAGCAGCTGGCGGAAAGGGCTGAATGTTCAATATATCGAATGGACATAGAAAGGCTAGAGTCATTGGGCATCGTTATGAGAAGCGGCCTTACTCCCACCGATATTATGCATATTACCGGAGATTTTACAGGCTGGAATAGGGAAGCAGCTCTTTTGGGTACGGAAATACTTGCTCGCCGCCTTAACAAAGATATGGAATCATTTATCCAGGAAGTTAATCATATGATTAAGCAAAAGCTGTATATCAGCATAGTGAGGATGTTGCTGGAATTGGAGGATCCTTATTTATTTACAAAAGAGAATCAGGCAGAGCTAGATCAGATAATCAGCAGGGGATTTGCTAAGGGAAGATATATCTCCTTAGGATTTAGGACGGATTTTTCCCTGATCGGCATAGGAGCCCCCGTCCATATATATCTCCCCGATGTGGCGGCTGCACTGAATACTAAATGCATTATTCCTGAAAAAGCTGCTGTTGCCAATGCTGTTGGGGCTATTACGGGAAATATTATGGTTGAACAAAAGGTAATTGTTAAACCTCGCTACAGCTCAGCTGGAATAGAGAGTTACGATTGTTTTTCGTCTCGGATGAAGATGAATTTCTTAAGCTATGAGGAAGCTCTCAAATGGGCAAAAGAGGAGGCGAAAGCTTTAGCCCTGCAATCTGCTTTAGACCGAGGGGCTGGCGAGGTTGATATTACCGTCGATATACAGGAAAACGATACTAGGATCAACCTATATAATGAAATGGACGGCGAAGATAGGGTCGGAAATAAAATAGAGGTAGGGGAGCTTTCGGATAGGATTCTTTTAGAAACCGTAGTGCAGGCTTATGCTTCCGGGAATATCAAATGGATAGAAAGGAAGACGGTATAATCATGGATAATAAAAAGTGCACCGTAGAGCTTATCTATAATGGCCAGAGGCGGCAAATGGAATGCCTTAAGGGCAGTAATTTGATGGAGCTGCTTCAAAAAAATAAGGTGTACATAGAAGCTCCCTGTGGAGGTAAGGGAATATGCGGAAAGTGCAAAATAAAGATAGAGAGTGGTATTTTATCAGAGCTTACATCAGAGGAGAAAAATTTTCTATCGGATAAAGAAAAGAAAGAAGGATATAGGCTAGCCTGCTGCACTCAGGTAATGGGGGATGTAGTCGCTCGATTGGACGACTCTGCAGATACGGCGCAAATTGTATCTAAAGGTCTGGACTATTCTACGGAGCTAAATCCTTCTTTATGCAAAAAATACCTGGCTATGGAGCCTCCTTCCGTCGAAGATCAGAGGGATGATCTAAAGAGGCTAGAAGATAAATTAAACATAGAGAAAATCTCCATTCCCCTTAAGCTTCTGCAGAAGCTTCCCTCTATTTTAAGGGATAGCGGTTATAAAGTAACCGCGGTTTATGATGGCAATACTATGTTAGCATTGGAGCCAGGAGATACGACAGAAAGACAGTATGGCATAGCTGTGGATATCGGGACTACTACAGTGGTGTGCTATCTGGTGGATTTAACTAATGGAGAGCAGTTGGATGTGGCTTCAAGGCTAAATGCACAGAAATCCTACGGCGGAGATGTAATATCGAGGATTGCTTATGTGGCTGAAAATGCCGATGGATTGGAAAGACTTCAGAAAGAGATAGCCGACCAGCTGGAGGATATGATTAAGGGCCTGGCCCAAAAAAATGGCATAGAAATAGAGTATATTTACAACATAGTAATTGCCGCCAATACAACGATGCTCCATCTTTTGGCGGGGCTAAGCCCAGAACATATTGCAGCAGCCCCTTTTACGCCGGTAGCCACTGAACAGATGGTATATTCAGCCAGCCAGCTAGGCATAGACATAAACCCAGCCTGCCGGATATTTATGCTTCCAAGTATATCGGGTTATGTAGGGGCTGACATTGTGGCGGGCATTCTTCCTACTGGGCTGGATCAAAGGGATGAACTGAGCCTTATGATAGATATAGGTACCAATGGGGAGATAGTTCTAGGAAATAATAAAGGCCTTATTTCCTGTTCTACTGCCGCTGGCCCTGCTTTTGAGGGAGCCAATATCCGAAACGGAGTTGGAGGAATAGCCGGGGCTATCAACACTGTTCGCCTAGAAGATGGAGATATTCAATACACAACTATTTCAAACGCTCCCCCTATTGGAATTTGCGGATCTGGCATTGTGGATGCTCTGGCGGTTTTGCTGGATGCTGGGATTGTGGACGAAACGGGAAGAATTTTACTCCCTGATGAACTGGATTTAGAAGCAGGAAGCAAATTATCAGAGCGGCTTATAGAGATCGACGACATGCCAGCTTTTGTAATAGCAAAGGAAGAGGAAAGCCGAAGCGGGGAACCCATAGTGATAACTCAGAAAGATGTGCGGGAAATTCAGCTGGCAAAGGCTGCTATTGCTGCCGGGACAAGGGTATTGATTAATAAAATGGGAGTGACTATGAAGGAGATAGACTGCCTATATCTGGCGGGGGGATTTGGAAGTTATATCGATAAGAGAAATGCTGTGCGGATAGGCCTTTTGCCAAAAGAATTGGAAAACAAGATAGTAGCTGTAGGCAATGCTGCCGGTACCGGAGCTTTACTAGCTCTTCAATCCAGGGAATTGCTAAGCCGCTGTAATGATATAAAAGCAATGGTCAAATATGTAGAGCTATCTGCAACTCCCGAGTTTCAGGAAGAGTATATCAGCTGCATGTATTTTGAGTAAAAAGTCACATAAAAATAAAAAAGTACAAAAAAGATTGATATTTTTCAATACTAGGTTTTCTGACCATGTTATGATAGTATTGTAAAGCGGTGTTATCTGTTAGTTTTTCGATTATTCTGATATAATAGGGTAGAGCTTTTGCATTTTTAGTAAAAAGAGAAGAGTGATAGGATGGACTCCTGGAACGGGATAGACGATATTGGCTTTGATATGAAAAAAGTCACCAAGGCAGTGGAACATTATAGCCGCTCTACTGGAATAAAATGCTCTATTATCGATACTTACGGGAAGACGTTATATACCGTGGATTGCTCTCCTAATTCCTGTGATTTCTGTTCAAAGGCTCGCCATGCATTAAACGCGGGTGAAGATTACTGTGCCAAGGTTCATTTGTATGGGAGCTATCAAGCAGAGCGGTTTGGGGGAAAATACATATTTTTCTGTCCCTTAGGCTTAGTCCATTGGGCATCTCCTATTACGGCAGAGGGAATGATGAGGGCTGCTGTGTTGTGCGGCCCTGTGCTGATGGTGGAGCCGGAAGAATTCCTTATAGAGGATATCATCAGGGATAAGATAAAAAAGTCCAATCTGGAAGAGTTGAAAAGAGAGATACTAAACGTCCCTGTCATTCCTCCGGATAGGGTGACCAGCCTATCGGAGCTGCTTTTTATGGTTACCTGTCATATATCAGATATTGAGCATTTGCAGTATATGGAGCAAAGCGAATATCAGGAGCATCAGTCCAATATATCTGAATATATTCACCATTTAAAGACCATGGGGGGCGAGGTTTCCGAGGTACCCGCTTATCCCATAGAAAAGGAGAGGGAGCTTTTATCTCGGATTTCAATGGGGGATAAGAAGGGCTCCCAAAAGGTGCTCAATGAGATTTTAGGCTATATATTTTTCTCCACCGGGGGCGATTTTGAGGTTATAAAAGCGAGGGTGCTAGAGCTTATTGTACTGCTATCTAGAGCTGCCCTGGAGGGTGGGGCGGATATAGAGGAGATATTTGGACTGAATTTTAAATATTTAAACGCTATTCACCGCTTTGAAACAGTAGACGAGCTGACCTACTGGCTATCAAAGATAATGGTTAGGTTTACTGACTGTGTATTTAACCTAAATGCTGTAAAGCATGCGGATGTAATCTACAAAGCCATGGATTATGTGAGGCGCAATTATATGAAAAAGATTACTTTAGAAGATGTGGCTTCCTATGTACATCTAAGTCCATCTTATTTTAGCAAGATATTTAAAGATGAGATGAAATGCAATTTTAATACATACGTTAACCAGGTGCGGATTGAAATGAGCAAAAAGTTGCTGCTGGATACTTCTATTAGCCTGGTGGATGTGTCAAATATTGTTGGATATGAAGATCAAAGCTATTTTTCAAAGGTATTTAAAAAAATGGTAGGAGTTAGCCCCGGCAAATTCCGAGAGGGCAGGGGTCAATATATAATTAAGGAGGCAGAGGTATGAGTATACTTAAAGAGATATCTCAATACCTACAGCAAGGTAGGGCTAAAAATGTAAAAGAGCTAGTTCAAAAGGCTCTTGATGAGGGGATTGATGCAAGGACTATCCTTAACGAAGGCTTGCTGGATGGTATGAGCATTATAGGTGAAAAGTTTAAAAACAACGAAGTATATGTTCCTGAAGTGCTGATTGCAGCAAGAGCTATGTATGCAGGAATGGATGTATTAAAGCCAGTACTTTCCTCTAGCGGTGTAGAGTCAATTGGAAAAGTAGTTCTTGGAACTGTTAAAGGAGATCTCCACGATATTGGTAAGAACCTGGTTAAGATGATGATGGAAGGTCGTGGGCTGGAGGTAATCGATTTAGGCATTGATGTTCCCCCAGAAAAATTTATAGAAGCTGCAAAAGAACATAACGCTCAGATAATTGCCTGTTCTGCCCTGCTAACTACTACTATGACAGAGATGAAAAATGTTGTAGAGGCTGCCAAAGAGGCTGGAATTAGAGATAAGGTCACCATCATGGTTGGCGGCGCTCCAGTAACCGAAAATTTCTGCAAGAGTATCGGTGCAGACATCTACGAACCAGATGCAGCTTCAGCGGCTGAATCCGCCGCTAAAATTTGCCAGTCTGCTTAAGCAATGGATACAATAAATATTGTTAAATGATAAAGAGTCGTCGGCCCTTAATTATGGGATGCGACGACTTTTTATTTTGCTGTAAATACTGAAAAAATAGGCATCTACACAAAAAGAGGATATAATTAAGGAATGTAGAAACTATTAAATGAGTTCTGATTATGAAGGGATGATAAATATGAAAAGACCTAATATACTATTAATTACGACGGACCAGATGAGGGGAGACTGCCTTGGCATACTAGGCCATCCAGTGGTTGAGACTCCTCATTTAGATACTATGGCCCATCGGGGCGTGATATTTACCAATGCATATTCAGCGGTTTCCTCTTGTATTGCTGCGAGGGCTGCTATTATGACAGGGCTATCTCAGAAGAGCCACGGGCGAGTTGGATACCAGGATAGGGTGGAGTGGAATTACAAACATTTCACTATATAGTAACTGAAAAGGATAAGTACATCTGGTTTTCTCAGACGGGAGAAGAGCAGTATTTCGATTTAGAGAAGGATCCCAAGGAGCTACACAATGCAATAAATGACGATGAGTATAAGGATAGAATAGAGTATCTCCGCAAGCTACTCATAAAAGAGCTAGAAGATCGGGAAGAAGGCTATTCCGATGGGAAAAAATTGATAGTGGGGCGAAAGCCTAAGGCGACCCTTTCCCATATTAACCCTCGTCCATGACTTCCGTATCGAAATCTAACTTTTATAATAAATGCAATGGCCCCAAACCTCTACCTATGTTTAAAAAGATTTCCGTAAGCACAATATATTCAATCCTCAGCTCCCCCCTGTTTATCCTTTAGCGTTTTAGTATAGGAACTTTAATGCGATATTATAACGACAGCATTTGAAAAATTATTCTAGCCTATAAGTTTTTCTAAGCTTGAAGTATGTGAAGCATCTGATATTATCATATAATATAGAAATGCAGAAAATGGATTATATAATGTTTTAGATAAATTTGATAAATAGCCAGCATTTTCATTGGGTTCTGAGGTTATTGCTTATGTGTACACAAATTGCGGATACATAGTAAAACTACGGGCTGAGAAACCGTATGTTTTTAAAAACGATAGTATCCGTTGCTAAATGGTATTTATTGTAATTTATACATGGCTATGGTAAAATTTATGTGGTGCTAGGTATAAGAAATTTTAAACTAAAGATAAGTATAACGATAAACGGGAGGATAAAGGTGGAATATCTAAGCGGAGTAGTGGAACGGATTACCTATGTTAACGAAGAAACCGGCTATACAGTAGCTAAAATTAAAAGCAGGGACTTTTATGACTTAGTTACTATCGTAGGGAATATGCCTGCTTTTCATGTGGGGTCGCTGCTAGAGCTTAGGGGAGAATGGAAAATAGATAGCCGCTATGGAAAGCAGTTTGTAGTTCAGCATTGTCAGGAAAAGATACCTGCTACCATTGCGGGAATTGAAAAGTATCTAGGCAGTGGCTTGATAAAAGGGATTGGGCCGGTCAATGCCAAGAGAATTGTGAAGGCATTTAAAGAAGACACTATCCGCATTATAGAAGAAGAGCCGGAGCGGCTCCTAGAGGTGGAGGGCATTGGTCCAAAGAGGGTGGAAATGATTAAAAAAGCCTGGCAGGAGCAGAAAGAGGTCAAAAATATAATGCTGTTTTTACAATCCCATGGGGTTTCCACTGCCCATGGGGTTAAAATATATAAAACCTACGGCGATGACAGTATAGAGATAGTGAAGCAAAATCCCTACAGATTAGCCGATGACATTTGGGGAATAGGATTTAAAACTGCCGATACCATCGCTCAAAAATTAGGCTTCGATAAAAATTCATACCATAGATGCCGCTCAGGAATAATCTATATATTAAATCAATTGTCCAACGATGGCCATTGTTTTGCAACTAGAAGCCAGCTAAAGGATGAAGCGGCAAAAATATTAGAGCTGGATCCGCTGCTGGTAGATAAAGCTATTGATAAAATGATAGAGGAAGGCTCCCTCATTGCGGAAGATGAAGCAATTTATCTGCCCCCTTTCTATTACAGCGAGCTGGGGGTGGCCCAAAGAATTAGAGAAATTACGTCAATCCCTTCCATTTTTTCAGTTCAAAACATAGATAAACTTATCGATGAGGTGGAAATCAAAACCGGGGTTAGGTATGAAGCTGTGCAGAGAGAAGCTATAAAAAAAGCAGTCCAGTCCAAGTTTATGGTATTAACAGGAGGCCCGGGGACTGGAAAGACTTTTACGACCCTAGGTATTATAGCGGTATTTCAGCATCTCGGAGCTAAGGTGTTTCTAGCGGCTCCCACTGGCAGGGCAGCTAAACGGATGACAGAAACTACCGGAATGGAAGCCAAAACTATCCACCGACTTTTGGAATACAAGCCCCCTCAAGGCTATATGAGGAATATAGAAAACAATCCCTTAGAATGCGATGTATTAATTGTAGATGAAACTTCAATGGTAGATGTAATTTTGATGTATAATCTCCTTAAAGCTGTTAAAAACACTACTAATGTTATTTTGGTAGGAGATGTAGATCAGCTGCCCTCGGTAGGGGCAGGAAATGTTTTAGCCGATATTATTAATTCAGGAAAGGTAGAAGTAGTAAGGCTTACCCGCATCTTCCGCCAAGCCCGAAACAGCCTTATTGTAACCAATGCCCACAGGGTGAACCAAGGACGCTTTCCCATATTAAAAGGGAAGAAGGATAGGGACTTTTTCTTCATAGAAGAGGAAGATCCAGAAAAGGTAGCGGAGCAGATTGTAGACTTGTGTTCAAGGCGCCTACCAAGATACTACAAAGTGAATCCGATTAGCGATATTCAAGTGCTTTGTCCTATGCAGAGAGGGGAAACTGGGACAGCAAATATGAATAGGCTTTTGCAAAAGGCCCTTAACCAGGATATCCGTTTTATTCGCTACGGAGGGACGGTTTTTAAAGTAGGGGATAAGGTCATGCAAATTAGAAATAATTACGATAAAAACGTGTTCAATGGCGATATAGGGCAGATTGAAGATATAGATATGGAAGATAGGACTTTGCTTATAAATTTTGATGGAAATATAGTAGAGTATGACAGCACTGAACTGGATGAGATAGTGTTGGCCTATGCGATTACTATCCATAAAAGTCAGGGAAGCGAGTACCCAATTGTTGTGGCGCCGCTGACAACTCAACATTACGTAATGCTTCAGCGGAACCTATTGTATACCTGCATCACCCGGGCTAAAAAGGTATTCGTCTTAATTGGCAGTTTAAAAGCTTTAGGCATATCGATTAGTAATAACAAAATTGTTGCAAGAAACACTCGGCTGGCGCAAAGGCTTATGGAATAAGGCCAAAAAAAATCCCCTTCAAATTTAGATTTGATGGGGATGTAAGATTAAATATATTTTTATTCTTTTTATTCTTCTACATTTTGAGTTTTAGCTTCTTTAGCCTCTTTTTTTACATTAATGCCTTGCACGTAGATATTAACAGTATTGACGGTCAAGCCTGTCATGGTTTCAACAGCATCAATTACCTTTGTTCGGATCTGTTGAGCTATGTCGGGTATGCGGACTCCGAAATCCACGACTATGCTGATTGTAATGTTGACAGTATCTTCCGCTATTTCTACTTTGACTCCCCGCTTAGAACTCTTCATTCCCAAGGATGTAGTTATATCGTCCATAATACCGCTCGACATAGCAGCTACGCCAGGAACTTCAGAAGTTGCAACGCCGGCGATGATAGCCACTACTTCATTTGCAATTACGGTTTTGCCATAATCTTGGTATGTAGTATTCATTTCTTCTGACATGAGCTTACACCTCCATTGTTTTTTATTATTCGCAATTATATTATTAGTATACACTATTCTATGAATATTGCATCAACAATTTTCAACATTTTTTAATAATTTTCCATCAATTCTTAATTCTGCATAGGGAAGTTGGTGGGTATTCGTGTAATAAAGCAGCGTAATAGCGTGCTATTGCAGAAATAAGGCTAAATATAGTAGATATAACATAAAAAAACACTTGCAATTCATATCCAATCATAGTAGAATATATATTACTGACCATTGCCTAAGCATAAAAATTGCTGTAATATTAATATTCTATGTAAAATTGAGGAAATGGTTCATTACAATATAATAAGCCAATAAGTTTGCCGTGCTAGACGGGGAGGTAGCGGTGCCCTGTAACCTGCAATCCGCTATAGCAGGGTTGAATTCCTAGTCGAGGCATTTCTATTGTGAGGTCTGACCTAGGCAAGTGGCGGTGACGATTGGGTCCTACGCAACGGAAACTCATGAACCCCGTCAGGTC
>CALGOY010000014.1 GCA_937960725.1 uncultured Bacillota bacterium | reverse complement strand
TCTAGCTATTCTAAGAAAAAATCAGCTATTTTTTCATTTTTACTTAACAGCTCCTAATAATTTATAAATATCTATAATAATTATAATAGCTTACAAATTAATGCTACTAAATTCATTTTAGCAATATTATATAAATTTGTCAATATAAAATTTGTAAATTTGTGTAGAAAAAAGTAGAAAAATAAAATATACGCGACACAATTCCCTTATTAACCCAAGAATCGTCAAACCCATAGACCCCTTCAATTACTACTGGAAGCTCGTACCATTTGATATTCACTTTTTTTTCCAGTAAAAAAATTCGCCATGGATACACTCTTTATCAGAGTTATTCTCGAGGACTAATACTAACCCATTGGGAGATGCTGTTTCTGCTTTCACAGCCATTGTAACGCCTTCAAGATTATTTATAGTTTCATAGTCTGTAGGTTTTAGATCGACTTTTCTAGCCATACAGCCATTTAAGACTATAACACTTAGCAATATAATAGAAATCAAGATTAAGCTTTTTTTCATTCTCACTCACCTCAGTATATAAGACGCATTAGAAAATTTTGCTTCGTAGTTAACTCTTCTTAATATTTCGTTAATTGTTTCTTCTACAGACATGTTGCTAGTATCCAGCCAGCGGCCAATTCTAGATGTTTCTTCTATAAAGCTTTTGTATAAGCTTTCAACTGTATAACCTATATATCCTTTTTTGCTTCTACTTTGTTGACGTTGTTTAATAGTAATATTCTATAGCTACTTTTACAGCGATAGAATATCTCATATCAAGCTGCCTCAAAGCTTCTTTGCTTGGACTCTCACACATCTCCTCTCTACCAGTTACTATCATTCGCCTGAAAATATCACCGCGAAGATGAACACATTTCTCCAATCTTCTTGCTAAAGCTTCGGCAACAGTTGATTTGCCAGACGCTATAACACCAGTAATTACATATATTGCTCTTTCCATAATAACCCTCTGCACTATTTCACAACCTATAATACCGAATTTCCCCAACGATGTGCTATTTTTGAACCATTTCAATGGGAATACCCAATGCCTTGCCTATAATATTGCATGCAATATTATTAAATGGGCTAAACCGCACTTAATTTTTCTATTGCCTGCTTTTCATTTGGTAAGAAAAATATGTCTTCACCTTTGTTTCTCTCGTATATAAAAGTCTTTAAACTATTACTTTTATATGCAGAAAAATCCCCCACAATCTTAGCATCATGAATTTTATTCTTATGAAAATCATATAATATAAAAGAACATATGTTCGTATGGTAGATCCCAAATTATTTTAATAAAATGAGATAAATTCAATATTTACCCAATTTTGACGTTTTACCAGGTTTTACATTTTATCAATTTAGCTATAACATTAAATTAAGAATGGTATAGCTGGTGGTCTTATGATTAATTGGGGAAATAGGACTATAATGCATATAGATGTAAATTCTGCTTTTCTTTCTTGGACCGCCGTATACGAGCTACAGAAAGGGGCAAGTATAGACCTACGTAAAATCCCTAGTGCTATCGGAGGCAATGAAGAGGACAGGAAAGGAATCATTTTAGCTAAAAGCATCCCTGCTAAAGAATATGGCGTCAAAACGGGTGAACCTCTATGGAAGGCTAAACAAAAATGTCCAAATCTTGTCATCCTTCCACCGAATTACGATCTGTACACAAAATGCTCTGATGCGCTCTTTAGATTGCTAAATCAATATTCGCCTAAGGTACAGAGATTTTCTATAGATGAATGTTTTTTAGATTATACCGGTATGGAAAGGCATTTTAGAGATCCCATAGAAGCAGCCCATAGGATTAAAGAGCGCGTTAAAAAAGAGTTAGGTTTTACTATAAATATCGGCGTTGGTAGGAACAAATTAACAGCTAAAATAGCAAGTGATTTTAAAAAGCCCGATATGGTTCACACACTATATCCCGATGAAATTCCAAACAAGATGTGGCCTCTTCCCGTGGAGAAATTATTTATGGTTGGTCCTAAGACAAAGAAAAAACTAAATAATATTGGAATTGAAACCATTGGAGATTTGGCTAATACTGACCCTGAGCTTCTAAAAAGCAAGCTAAAATCCCATGGCCTTCTCATATGGCAATATGCCAATGGAATAGATAATTCACCGGTAAAGGCTGGCTACAACCTCATAATGAAAACGATTGGAAACAGTACTACAACAAAATTTGATATCCAAGATAAGCAAAACGCCTACAAAATACTTTTATCCCTAACTGAATCAGTAGCGCAAAGATTAAGAAAAGTAAAGTGTTGCTGTAATGTAATATCGATCGAGATAAAAAATTCCGACCTGTTTTCCTATTCTCATCAAAGGAAAATATATCCTCCTACGAATGTAACTAATGACATATATGAAATTGTTAAAGAATTGTTCGATGAATGCTGGAGAAAAGATAAAATAAGGCATTTAGGGGTTAGGGTTTCCGATCTGTGTTCAGATGAATTTATCCAAGCTACCATGTTTGACGATATTGATATAGATAAGAAAAGAGCTCTAGATAGAGCAGTTGACTCTATAAGAGAGCGATATGGAAATTATTCAATTTTCAGGGGAGTATTTTTAGACCGCGAAATATCTCCAATGAGCGGGGGATTTGGTTCAGAGGATTATCCTGTAATGCAGAGCATTCTTTAATATAAAATGTTGGGGAGTGATATAGTTGAAATACAGAAGGAAGCCTGTAGAAGTAGTAGCATGGTTTAATACCAACGGAAACCCTAGACCCATTATGCTTAGGTATCTAACAAACGATGAAAGACTAATCAAAGTAAAAGTTGACAGGGTGCTTGAAAAAAGTATAGATAATCTTGCGGCGAACAAGATGTTAAAATATAAATGTGAAACCATATATAATAACTCTAAAAAACTATTTGAGCTAAGGTATGAGTTGGAAACTTGCAAATGGTATCTCTATAGGTAGAGTTTCTCCAATACCCTACAAGCAGCTTTAACCCCCCTAACTATATCATTAAGGGACATGCTTGGCCTGCCAGGCTGTTCAACCACCTGCTCCGGTATGAAAGGCAAGTGCATAAATCCTGCCCCTATATTGAGCCGCTCCTTATTAATTTTATATAAAATTCCATACATCAAATGGTTACATACATAAGTGCCCGCTGAATTTGAAATCTCCGCAGGAATTTTAGCTGCTTTAATCGCTTCTACCATTTCTTTAATAGGAAGCGTTGAAAAGTACGCATTCTCTCCATCCTCAAAAATCGGCCTATCTATTGGCTTATTACCTTCATTGTCCGCCATTTCGGTATCATCGATATTGATAGCAATTCTCTCTATAGATATACAGCTTCGTCCACCTGCTTGTCCCAAAGAGATAACCACATCCGGTTTACTTTGCTCTATTGCCCGCCAAGCGGTTTGTATAGATTTATAGAAGACTGTTGGCAGCTCTTGCTTTAGTATCCGCAATTTGCCAAGGCAATCCGGCAATGCTTTCATAACTTCTAAGGCGGAATTTACTTTTTGTCCCCCGAAAGGCTCAAACGCCGTTATTAGCACCTTCATCGCTTCTTTAACTCCTTCCTGATCCTTACTTCACAAACATGTTATATAGCTCAGCATCGATAGAGGCATTATCAGAAAATAGATCAGGTTTTACCTCCAGCATCTTAAA
>CALGOY010000013.1 GCA_937960725.1 uncultured Bacillota bacterium | reverse complement strand
TTTATTCCTCTATATTAAGTTATTTTTCTGGTATTGTGGATTTACCAGATTGGTTTTTAAAAACTGCAATAAAAAGTTGGATACCACGGATGCCAATGGAAGATTTCGATGCAACTATATTCATTACAATAACAGCCATTAGCATGGCTATGATCATAATAGGATACATTGGCTATAAGAGTCGTGATATGGTTGAAGGAGCTTAAAAGTTCAAGAAAGAGTTGAAATTATTAAGAAAGTCTATTAATATGGAGTTTAGCTATTATCATACAATATTTTGATAACATAGATTTTTTGGGAATTATTGCGCTATTAAACTATTTTCAAGTATTATCAGTAGTTAATCATGGGATTGAAATGGTGTTTGTAATTATTTCTATTACAAAGCAGCAAGAAAGGGAGGATATCAATATATGGTATTGGAAGTAACTGTAGATTCAATAACATCTATGTTGACGGCAATTAAAGCTGGTGCCGACAGAATTGAATTATGTTCTGCACTTAATTTAGGGGGACTGACTCCAAGCTATGGATTAATGAAAAAAGCGAGTGAGCTAAAGAAATCGAGGGAGCTAAAGGACATTGAAATTTTTGTTATGATTCGGCCACGGTCAGGGGACTTTTTGTACGATGAATACGAATTTGAAACCATGAAGGAGGATATATCAGTTGTAAAAGAAATGGATATTGACGGAATTGTAACGGGGGTTTTATTAAGCGATGGAAAAATCGATATCGCTAGGATGAGAGAGCTGGTTGAAGTTGCAAAACCACTTAAGGTAGTTTTCCACAGAGCTTTTGATGATGCAAAAGATCCTATTGAGGATGTAGACAAGCTTATTGATATGGGAGTTTGCAGAATACTGACCTCGGGACAAAGAGCCAATGCTCTGGAAGGAGTAGAATATATCGCAGAATTACAGAAGAGGTTCGGTGATCGAATTGACATTATGCCCGGTTGCGGAGTAAATGCCGGCAATATAGAACAAATATATAATATTACAGGATGCACCCATTATCATATGTCTGGCAAAGTTAACATCGGAAGTGGTATGGAATACAGGGAGTATATTAAAAGAATGAATACTCCTGAAAGTGAGTTGATTGTAGAAAGAGCAAGTTATGATCTTATAAAAAGGGCAAGGGATGTACTCGATAAATTAAAAAAATCAAGCAGTTCAGATTTTGGAAATAATAAATAGGTTTAAGCCAAATAGAAATTAGTAAAGCTGTAATTTGCCAGTAAAATACAGGCAATATGTCTGTTAGGGCAATATATTTAAACGCTACATTAGATTAGCAGCGCTTTTTTAGGGTCTGCCAATTTTTATCGAAATATGATACATTAGAATTTGTCATGTAATTGCTGTTATACATAGCGATAAATATGTATAAAAAACAGGATAGAATGAATTAAGAATGGCTAATATAGAAGGAGTAGATAAAGATGACCAGGGTAAACGAAATAACAGAAGGAAATATATTCAAAGCTTTATTCAGGCTGGCTCTTCCCATCATGGGAACGTCCTTCGTTCAAATGGCATACAATCTGACGGATATGATTTGGGTGGGCAGGATTGGCTCCAGGGCTGTTGCCGCTGTGGGAACGGCTGGTTTTTATATATGGCTGGCAGCAGCATTTATATTGGTAGCTAGAATAGGGGCAGAGGTGGGGGTAGCTCAATCGGTAGGTAAACAGGATATGGTAGAGGCAAAAGCTTATATAAAACACAGTATCTTACTGATCGTTTCTTTGGCTTTGCTTTATGCATCGGTGCTAATAATATTTCGAAGGTCTTTAATTGGCTTTTTTAACATTGGTGAACCGGATATTGAAGGTGATGCAATTACCTATTTAGTCATAATTTCTTTCGGTATGGTATTTTATTTTATCAATCCTATCTTTACCGGGATTTTTAATGGTTATGGAGAAAGTAAAATTCCTTTTATTATAAATTCATTGGGATTAATCATAAATATGATTTTAGATCCGCTGCTTATATTAGGAATAGGACCTTTCAAGAGATTAGAGGTTGCCGGCGCGGCTTTGGCAACAATAATTGCCCAATTTTGTGTAACTATTGTCTTCATTATTAAAGCTCGAAGGACAAAAGAAATATTTTCCGACCTAAACCTATTTAGAGCTCCAGATATGGATCGTATAAAAACTATTGTCAGATTAGGATTTCCGACAGGGCTTCAAAGCGGACTGTTTACGATATTTGCGATGTTTACTGCAAGGATAGTTGCCCAATGGGGCCCCATACCAATAGCAGCGCAAAAGATTGGCTCTCAAATAGAAGCCATATCCTGGTTGACAGCAGGAGGCTTCCAAACGGCAATGAGCACCATGGTGGGGCAAAACTATGGAGCGAATAAGTGGTCTAGGGTTATCAAAAGTTATCTTGCCGGAATGTCTATTATGTCCATAATCGGTTTACTGGCCACCGGGCTGCTTATTTTTGCCGCGAGGCCATTATTCTCTATATTTGTTGATGAAGAAGAAACCATAAGATATGGAATTGTATATCTACGGATATTAGGACTTTCACAGCTTTTTACCTGCTTAGAAGCAACCACCGCAGGGGCTTTCAACGGATTGGGAAAAACCGTTCCTCCATCAGTAGTAGGAATAACTTTTAACGCTTTAAGAGTACCGGCTGCTCTCTTGTTATCATCCACTAATCTGGGACTTAACGGTGTATGGTGGGCTATAAGCTTGTCAGGTGTCTGCAAGGGCACAGTATTGACTACGTGGTTTATACTTATGCTTAGAAGGAAACCCGAAACAAAGGATATAAAGATATTAAAGCTCTTTCAAGCATAAACAGGTTTGAGTATCATTCCTATTTTATATAGAATTATAGAGAAAAAGAAAAGGTAACAATATTATTGAATAATATTGTTACCTTTTACTTTATTACATTATTTGTATTCTGGCAGCCAAGAACCATGGGCTTCAATTAAATCATCTACCATATTGACAATTTCATCTATACTTAACTCCGAAGCGGTATGAGGATCAAGCATGGCAGCATGGTAAATATGTTCTTTCTTTCGTGTTACGGCAGCTTCAATTGTAATCAGATGTACATTTATGTTTGTCATGTTCATTGCAGCCAATTGCACTGGCAGTCTACCTACATGGCAGGGGTGAATGCCCATACCGTCGACCATG
>CALGOY010000012.1 GCA_937960725.1 uncultured Bacillota bacterium | reverse complement strand
TGAGCAAGCTGGTTTAAAAATTTATATAAAAAATGATATCTTACTTAGAAAAATTACTGCAATTTTGGGAAGTGATAAACAGTCAGAAGAAATCTGCAGAAAATATATTGAAGAAGTCATAGATGCTTTCAAAGACCAGTTTAATGAAAATATACATATAGGTATGGGGGATTATGTAAACGATATATTCGATCTACATTTGTCATACCAGCAGGCTTTGATGGTATTGGACTATAATTATACCGTGTCCGACACCCGTATTACGAACGTTTCAGAACTATCAAAGTTGAATCAAAAAGATTTTAAGTATCCTTTTGACTTGTTTGCAGAATTGGAGAGAAATCTTCAAAGTAGGGATATATTGAAGGTTGAAGAAACTATTAGAGATCTGCTTTTGTTTATTAAAACAGAAAACCTTTCCCTTCACTGGGCTAAAAATATATGTTTTGAAACTGTAAATACTATATTTAAGCAAATTCTATTGATTGATAAGGATTCTTCCCTTTTAAGAAAACCATATTTTGAGAAAATATATGGCACCCAGATAACAAGCTATGACGATATTGCAGATATAATGAACGAGATTATCCATGATTTAGTTAACTATATGAAAGTAGGAGAAGAGTCCTATGATTTGGAGTTGCTTCAGAAAATATCTCAATATATAAAAAGTAATTACACGAACCCTCAATTTAGCCTGCAAAATTTAGCCGATTCTATACAGATGTCGCCACCATATTTGAGCCAGTATTTCAAAAAGAAGACCAATTACACCATTTTTGAATATGTAACAAAATTACGGATGAGGATGGCGAAACAACTGCTTATAAAAACTGATTTAAATGTTTCGGATATTGCTTTTAAAGTGGGATACTACAGCACATCCAGCTTTATAAGGAAATTCAAGGAATTAGAAGGTATAACCCCTGGTCAATATAAGAAAAAATATTCTAAATAAAGTTTGGGATGTGACATCAGATATGAGATTCCAAACCAAGCTGTTAACGGGTTATTTACTTTTTATTATAATTTTAGTAGGGGTATTGGGATTTATTTACTATGCAAATAGCGTAAGAGCGTTAGAAAAAAATGCTTATAACAATCTAGAAGTCCTTGTAGATAAGATGACCCAACAGTTGGACAGCCTAATACGGCCTATGGATTTTATTTCAGTTAATTTACTTTCCGATAACAACTTTTTATCTTCTATGCAAACTCTGGCGATTTTGGATAGACAAAAGGCGGAAAATCAAATATTTATTAACGAGGCATACAGAAGAATAAATAGTGCACTATTTAATTACACTATTGGGCGGGATTATTATAGCGTAAATATGTTTAATTTAGCGGGAGACTTTTTTTCTAGCAGTATCGATAAGGATGGCAGAAAAATTGTTCAGCGCAAGAAAATTATTGCCAATATACCGTGGACAGGCATTGTTAGTAAAAATAATGGCAGGATTGTAATCATACCTCCTTATTATGACCCTTGGGTAGATAAAAAAGTCAAAGTGTTTGGCGTTGTCCGCACAGTGAGAGGAATTGGTTTTAATATAGGCTATATAGAGGTACAGCAGCTCTATGAAAAATTAGAAAAATTATTTCACGTTGAAGAGAATTCTCATATATCTGTTGTGGCCTTCACAAGAGAAAACAATATATTGTATAGTAGCGGCGTTGAAGATCAGGTTTTATTCGATTTTTATCGTGATCTAGCCAGCCGCGGAAACTGTAAACCTACTTCTATTCTAGTCCCAGATAGTTCTTATGAAAAAATTATAACAGATTAGGGTTCCCAAGATAATGTTACAACCTTTAGTTGAAAATTCACTAAATCACGGTTTTGTAGATGTTGATAAAGTGATGGAGATAAATATTCGTGGCTATATATCGAAAGAAAAGTGGGTTATTGAAGTAGAAGACAATGGGCAGGGCTTTGATAGTGAAAAACTTCATGATTTAACTGAAAAGATGAAAAGCATTGCTGAAAATGATTTGGTTGTAGAAACGAGTAGTGGAATCGGTGGAATGGGAATTTTAAATCTATATTCCCGTTTATTCCTTTATTTTGGTAAATCAAATTTCGATTTTACAATCCGCAGCAAGGCTGGATATGGAGCTTGTGTGATCATAAGCGGTTATATTAATTACAAATGAGGTCCCAGCGATGAAATTGAAGGTAGTTATTGCGGACGATGAGCCTTCTGCCCTCAACGCTTTGAAGTATGTAATTGAAACATATTTTAACAATTTTGAAGTTGTATATTGTGCTCAAAATGGTAGAGAGGCTTTGGAAAGGACTAAATTGCTTCAACCCGATATACTTATTGCAGACATAAAGATGCCTTTAATTGACGGGATAGACTTGGCTGAAAAAGTGAAGCAAAGCTGCCCTACAACGTGCACTATAGTTATCAGCGGATATCAAGAATTTGAATATGCCAGAGCTGCTTTGCGTTCAGGAGTAGAAGACTACTTGCTTAAACCAATAGATGTTGATAAGCTAGGTTCTATTCTAGATAAACTATATGAACGCAAGCTGGTAGATTACTACTACAGGCAAATCGATATATTTAATAGATATATATATAAATATATACATAGTGACAATCATGATGACTTTGAAGATTCTGATGTTAAGCGATATTTACCTTTTGAAGAATATACAGGGGCTCTTGTGAGGACTAATTGCCTGCCATCTAGATTTTCTGTTAAAAACATGTCTTTTTTGTTCGAGCTTAATCAAGACAAGAAAAATTTGATCGATTTAAAGGAATTCGAAGGCTTATGGTTGATAAATGGCAGAGACACTAATGAGTTTTTTATTTTCACGGATGTCGATATACGATGTCGGTGAAGAGGGTGATATTTTCTACATCGTCATGGAATAT
>CALGOY010000011.1 GCA_937960725.1 uncultured Bacillota bacterium | reverse complement strand
CAATTGCAGACTCCATATAGGATGGGGCAGGACCCCCCGGCACCTTTCTCTGTTTTACACAGTTTTCCAAAGATATGGCATCGAATATATCCTCTTCGAATAGCGGGGAGAATTTTTTGTATTCATCTAAGGATAAATCTAATAAAGATTTACCTTTTTTAATACAATATAAAACTAGTTTTCCCACTACTTCATGGGCACTTCTAAAGGGCAGGCCTTTTTTAACTAGATAATCGGCAGCATCAGTGGCATTGGTAAAACCAGTAGATGCTTGGCGGTACATATTTTCAGGTTTAAATTTTATTGTGCCTAGCATGCCCTCAAACATATTAGTACATCTCAGTACAGTATCCATGGCATCAAACAGGGCTTCTTTGTCTTCCTGCATGTCTTTGTTATAGGCTAGAGGTAGGGATTTCATAACTGTAAGCAGGGTTATAAGGTCTCCGTATACCCTGCCGGTTTTGCCTCTGATCAATTCAGCTACATCAGGATTTTTTTTCTGAGGCATTATACTGCTTCCGGTGCTGTAAGAATCATCCATTTCTACAAATTGAAACTCGTCGCTAGACCAAAGAATAAGCTCCTCGCAGAAACGGCTCAAATGCATCATAAGTATGGAAGCACAGCCTAAGAATTCGATGGCAAAATCCCTATCACTAACGGCATCCAAACTGTTTCGGCTAATGGAATCAAACTCAAGCTCCTTGGCGATCCATTCCCTGTCCAGAGGATAAGTGGTTCCAGCTAGGGCGCCGGAACCCAAGGGCATTACATTTACCCTTTTGCGGCAATCTTGAAATCGCTCTATATCTCTGCGAAACATTTCGAAATAAGCCATTAGATGGTGGGCAAGGGTTGTGGGCTGGGCTTTTTGCAGGTGGGTATATCCAGGGATAATGGTCATTATGTGCTGCTTGGCAATCTCTATAATAGTACGCTGTAAAGATATCAATTGATTAATAATTTGGTCTATAACATCCCTAGTATACATCCGGGTATCTAAAGCCACCTGATCATTTCGACTGCGGCCTGTGTGGAGTTTTTTTCCAACATCGCCGATTTTTTCTATGAGCAAGCTCTCTATATTCATATGTATATCTTCGTTTGATATACTAAATTTTACCCGCCCTTCCTCTATATCATGAAGAATTTCCTCCAGACCTTGGCAGATCATCTCCGCCTCTTCTTTAGGTATTATATTCTGTTTTCCCAACATTTTAGCATGGGCAATGCTGCCAAGGATGTCGTGACGATACAGACGGCAATCAAAATGTATGGAAGAGTTAAAGTCATCTACTTCATGGGCGGTTTGTTTTTCAAACCGCCCACCCCATAACTTCATGGCTTCAAACCCTTTCTTTTTTCTTCCATTAGGGCCCGTACTTTTAAAGGAAGACCAAATAAGTTTATAAATCCTTCTGCATCCTTTTGATTATAAATGTCGTCAGCGCCAAAGGTAGCTAACTCTTCGCTATATAGGGAATAGGGAGACTTTACTCCCGCCACTGTACAATTGCCTTTGTATAGCTTCATTCTCACAGTTCCGGTTACGGTTTTTTGAGTACTGTCTACAAAAGCGGATAAAGCTTCCCTCAAAGGAGTAAACCAATTTCCATCGTAGACCAGCTCTGCAAATTTAATAGCAACCTGCTGCTTAAAATGCATGGTAGCTCGATCTAATGTGATACTTTCCAATTCGTGATGAGCGGCGTATAGAATGGTTCCCCCAGGAGTTTCATATACTCCCCTGGACTTCATTCCAACCAATCTATTTTCAACCATATCCACAATCCCAACTCCGTTGCGGGCGCCTATCTCATTGAGTTTTTCAATCAGCTCAACGGGAGGATATTCTATCCCATTGACTTTTACTGGGATACCTTCTACAAAGTCAATTTCTACATATTCTGGCTTATCGGGAGCCTTTTCCGGTGGAGTGCATATAAGGTATATATGTTCTTTAGGCTCGTTCCATGGATCTTCTAGGTCTCCTCCCTCATGGCTTAAGTGCCATAAGTTCCTATCCATGCTATAAGGATGTTCCTTGGTAACAGGAATTGGAATATTTCTAGCTTTTGCATAATCGATTGCATCCTCTCGGGATTTTATATCCCACATTCGCCAGGGAGCTATGATTTTAATATGGGGATTTAAAGCTTTTATAGTCAGTTCAAACCTTACCTGATCATTGCCTTTACCAGTAGCTCCATGGGCAATAGCAACTGCTCCTTCCTTTTCAGCGATCTCTACAAGCTTTTTTGCGATTACCGGACGGGCAAAAGAAGTTCCCAGCAGATATTTTCCTTCATATATTGCACCAGCTTTTAGCGTAGGGAAAATAAAATCTGTTACAAATTCTTTTTTTAAATCTTCAATATATATTTTACTGGCTCCGGTTTTTAAGGCCTTTTCCCTTAAGGGTTCTAATTCCTCTCCCTGTCCAACATCCCCTACAACGGCTATGACTTCATAATCGAAGTTTTCTTTAAGCCATGGAATAATAATTGATGTATCTAATCCTCCTGAATAGGCTAAAACGACCTTCTGCTTTTCTGACATCTGATTCAACCTCCAAGCGCTATATTATTTTTTGTGCAGAACAATATCTAACCATCGATATTATAATTATACACCCAAAAGCATAATTATGCAACAACAAATGGTATAAACATTTTCTTTCCATCATTGACAGATTGGCTGAAAAGGCATAAGATTACTATAGCGGAATTTTATTGAACAGCTTAATTGAAGCAGATAATAGAAAAGCTATAAGATGGGAGAAGGTTTATGATAGTATTAGGAGTTGATCCAGGTATAGCTATCACAGGCTATGGTCTTGTGGAGGAAGACAATGGCTCTTTAAAAACAATTGATTATGGGGTGGTAACTACATCTCCTAATATGAAGATGTCGGATAGATTAATAAAAATTTACGACTCCGTCAGCCATATTATATCCCTTTATAAACCCGATGCCGTAGCTGTGGAAGAGCTTTTTTTTAATAAGAATGTAAAAACAGCGCTTATAGTAGGACATGCCCGAGGAGTAGCTATTTTAGCTGCCGCTAAGAAGGGCATTCCTATTTATGAATATACACCGCTTCAGGTTAAACAAGCTGTCGTGGGATATGGGCGGGCGGAAAAGAACCAGGTTCAGCAGATGGTTAAGCTATTGTTGAGGCTCAAAGAAATTCCAAAGCCCGACGATGCAGCAGATGCTCTGGCTGTTTCTGTTTGCCATATCCATTGTGCAGGGATGGGTAGAAAGTTTGGAAAAAGGTAGGAGAGATGGTATGTTTGCATATATAAGAGGACGTTTGGAAGAGATACATACTAATAAAGTAGTTATTGATGTAGGAGGAATAGGATATGAGATAACCGTTCCCTCTTCTTTAATTTCAAAACTTCCAGAACAGGGTAGTGTCGTTAAATTGTATACATATTTAAATGTTAGAGAAGATGTACAGGAGCTATATGGTTTTTATGGAAAAGAGGATAAGAGTATATTTGAAAAGCTGATCACCGTGTCAGGCATAGGTCCTAAAGTGGCGATGGGGCTTTTATCGACTTTATCGGCATCTCAATTGGCTGTAGCCATTGTGACGGGGGACATAAAGACTCTCTGTACCGCCCCTGGAGTTGGAAAAAAGACGGCCCAAAGAATTGTTCTTGAATTGAAGGAGAAAATAGATAAGGAAGAAATTATCCGGCCTCCAGAGCCAGAAATGCCAAGTGCTGCGCAGGACCATACTCATGAAGTGGTACAAGCATTAATTGCTTTGGGATATAACTCATCGGAAGCTATGGAGGCATTATCCTCCATAGAGGATAAAAACCAGGATGTTTCTACGCTTATACGGTTAGCTTTAAAAGCATTGGATAAGAGCTAATGGGGAGAGGATGTATATTAATGGAACTGGAAGAAAGAATAGTAACATCTACTATGACCGAAGAGGATAGGGAGATTGAGCATAGCTTACGGCCAAGGACTATGCGGGAGTATATAGGACAAGAAAAGGTAAAGGAGAAATTGGAGATTTTTATTGAAGCTGCCAAACAGCGCTCTGAAGCATTGGATCATGTGTTGCTGTATGGTCCTCCGGGGCTGGGCAAAACTACTTTGGCTACTATTATCGCCAATGAACTGGGAGTAGGGCTCAGAATAACTTCCGGTCCAGCAATTGAAAAGCCCGGAGATTTAGCAGCGATATTGACCAACCTTGGGCAAGGGGATGTATTATTTATTGACGAGATCCATAGGTTAAATAGAAGCGTTGAGGAGATATTATATCCAGCCATGGAAGACTATGCCCTGGATATTATAATTGGAAAGGGTCCTAGTGCCAGGTCTATTAGGTTGGATTTACCTAAATTCACATTAATTGGAGCTACAACCAGGGCTGGTATGTTGACATCTCCTTTAAGAGATCGGTTTGGCATTATAAACCGGCTTCAGTTGTATACTAAGGAAGAGCTTAAGAAAATTATCATTCGCTCTGCAAATATACTTGAAGTAAAAATCGAGGAGGGAGGCGCTGAGGAGATTGCCAAGCGCTCACGGGGTACTCCTAGAATTGCAAACAGGCTTTTAAAGAGGGTTAGAGATTACGCCCAAATTAGAGCTGATGGCAAAATTACCTTGGAAGTTGCAAAGCAGGCTCTTGATTTATTTGAAATAGATTCTATCGGTCTGGATGAAGTAAATCGGAAGATTATCCTGTCTATAATAAAAAAATTTGGAGGTGGCCCCGTAGGGATAGATACCCTAGCGGCTACTACCGGAGAAGAGCCTGGCACTATTGAAGATGTCTATGAGCCTTACTTGTTGCAAATTGGATTTATTGCCAGAACTCCACGGGGAAGAATTGTTACACCGCTAGGCTATAAGCATTTTAATATACCCTATGAAGAGCAGACAAAACTAATATAAAGGATGGAGATAAGATTGAAGGTATCTGATTTTGACTACGAATTGCCAGAAGAACTGATAGCTCAGCATCCACTACAAAAAAGAGATATGTCTCGCCTCCTGGTATACGATAGAAAAAGCCAGGAAATACACCATAGGATATTTAAGGATATAGGTGAATATTTGAGAGCCGGAGATTGCTTGGTCATAAATGACACCAAGGTTATTCCGGCTAGGCTATATGGCGTAAGGAAGGATAGTGGGGGCGCAATTGAATTTTTGCTCTTAGAAAGATTGGAGAATAATAAATGGGAGGTTTTAGTAAAGCCGGGAAGGCGGGCTAAAATTGGTACTAGATTTATATTTGGGGATGGACTTCTCATTGCAGAAGTTTTGGATATAGGCAAAGAGGGAGAGAGGGTTGTTCAATTTGAATATGAGGGAATATTTGAAGAGATTCTTGATCAGATTGGAAATATGCCCCTCCCTCCATATATTCATGAAAAGCTAGAGGATGATAATCGGTACCAGACGGTATATGCGCAGCATCCGGGTTCAGCTGCCGCTCCCACCGCAGGACTCCATTTTACCGAGGAACTGCTTGACGAATTGAAAAGTAAAGGTATAAATATTGCCAAGGTGACCCTTCACGTAGGCTTAGGGACCTTTCGTCCAGTGAAGACCGAGATAGTAGAAGAACATTCTATGCACGCTGAAAGCTACTTGGTATCTAAAGAAACTGCTGATATAATTAATAGATGTAGGCAAAACGGAGGTAGAATAGTTGCAGTGGGTACAACTTCCGTCAGAACCTTAGAGTCGGTAACAGATGATAAGGGCATTATCCATCCGGGCCAGGGAAAAACTGATATTTTTATATACCCGGGTTACCGTTTCAAGGCAGTAGATATGCTCGTTACTAATTTTCACCTGCCTAGATCTACGCTGCTTATGTTAGTAAGCGCTTTTATGGGTAGAGAAGAGGCCTTAAGGGTATATAATATAGCGGTCAAAGAGCGATATCGATTTTTTAGTTTTGGAGATGCAATGTTGATTATTTGACTTTAAAATGCTTTAATAGTTTTCAACTGGAGGTGTATGGCTATTTTCGAATACGAGATTTTAAAGGAATGTAAAAGTACGGGGGCCCGTATAGGAAGGTTCCATACTCCCCATGGGAGCTTTGAAACGCCTATTTTTATGCCGGTTGGAACCCAGGCTACTGTAAAGGCTGTGACTCCTAGGGACTTAAAGGAAATAGGGGCCCAAGTAATATTGTCTAACACATATCATAATCAAATCAAGTTGGCCTATTACTGTCGCGATACGCTCACTGGCTTGACGAAGCAAGCACGGCTAAATGGCAAGTGGACGATCTTGACGTCGAAGTTTGTCCCCGGCTCGATGGGACTTCGTCACTTTGTTCCTCTGCTCTTTTTGCTCTCTTTAATTGTGCTCCCACTTCTTTCTATACTGCATCCCTTTTTTGGCTACCTCCTCCTTATAGAACTTATTTTATATGCGGGACTCGATCTCTATGCTTCGTTCCAAGGAAATGCTACAAAGCCAAAAGATATCTTCATCAAATTCTGGATCTACCCTCTCTATCACCTTTCCTATGGGATTGGCTCGATCCAAGGATTGTG
>CALGOY010000010.1 GCA_937960725.1 uncultured Bacillota bacterium | reverse complement strand
ATAGGAGAGGGCGGACATAGATTTTATGACAAGGAATCCTGGCCTGTGTTTAGAGAACTGAGCGGATGGGATACGGTGTAGAAAATTTCATATAGTTGGACGCGATATAAGCGGGGCAGAAAGCTAGATTTTCTGCCCTATATTTTTTATTTATGTTAGACTGGTAGATATTGGGGTTCTAAACGTTTATAGTAATTAATAAAATAGATATCAGGTTTTTATTTCTAGAATAGTTCACATTCATTTGCAATTCGGATATACTAAAGGTGTTGTGATAGAATTCCCTAAAAATCTAATGTACAGGAGGACTTAAAGATGGGAAGACTTTTTGGAACGGATGGAGTTCGCGGTTTAGCCAATAAGGATTTAGACTGTAAGCTGGCATTTAAGCTAGGTCAAGCCAGTGCCTATATATTGACTATGGCAAAGCATAAACCTAGAATATTGGTAGGAAGGGATACGAGGCTTTCGGGAGATATGCTGGAAGCTGCACTTATAGCTGGTATTTGTTCTGTAGGAGCAGAGGCTTTAGTTGTAGGAGTAATACCTACTCCAGCGGTAGCATATCTGACTCGCTATTATAGAGCCGATGCCGGCGTAGTTATATCCGCTTCCCACAATTCTATGGAGTATAACGGCATAAAGTTTTTTAATAGTCAAGGATACAAACTGCCAGATGAGTTGGAGGACAGAATTGAGCGGATTATCCTGGAGGATGCAGAAGAAATGCCTGCTCCCACAGGGCTGGATGTGGGACGGATGGTTCGGATAAAAAATGCTGCCAATGAATATATAGAATTTTTAAAAAGCACAATAGATGTAAAATTAGACGGGCTGAAGGTGGCGGTAGATTGTGCTAATGGTGCGGCATATCAGGTAGCTCCTGAGGTGTTAACTCAGCTTGGTGCAGAAGTTTGCGTAATATATAATATTCCCGATGGTACCAATATCAATAGCTTATGCGGATCTACTTACCCAGATCGGCTGCAGAGCTATGTTTTGGAAACGGGAGCAGATGTAGGCCTCGCCTTTGATGGCGATGCCGACAGACTAATTGCTGTTGATGAGCATGGCCAGCTGGTGGATGGAGATCACATATTGGCTATTTGCGGACTTGATATGAAAAAGCGAGGCCTATTAAAGCACAATACTGTTGTGGGGACGGTTATGAGCAACCTAGGCTTAGAGATTACCTTGAAAAAACAAAACTGCCAGCTAGTTAAGACAAAAGTAGGAGATAGATATGTTTTAGAGAAGATGCTACAGGGCGGATATAATCTGGGAGGAGAACAGTCAGGTCATATTATTTTTCTAGATTATAATACTACTGGCGATGGAATTTTAACGGCTCTACAGCTTTTATCAGTGCTTAAACGGGAAAATAAAAAGTTATCCCAGCTAGCAAATGTGATGGAAAAGTTTCCCCAAGTGTTAGTTAATGCAAGAGTTAATGAGTCCAAAAAAAATGATTATAAACAAGACCCTGTTATTCAGCAGGAGATAAAGAAAATTGAGGATATGTTTAAAGAGAAAGGGCGGGTATTAGTCCGGCCATCAGGTACGGAGCCGCTGGTTAGAGTTATGATTGAGGGGGAAGATCAACGGGAGATCGAAGAGCATGCTGTAATGCTTGCCAGGCTTATTGAAGAGCGGTTAAAATGAGAGATAGGTTGGTGCTGCTACTTGGCTTGGCTGCTTGAGGGAGGCGATGGGATGGAGAAAGAAAAAGTTGTAGAAGTGTTGAGGGAGATTGCCCTTCTTCTCCAGCTGAAAGGAGAAAATCCCTTTAAGGTCAGGGCGTATGAAAAGGGTGCTCGGGTAAGTGAACTGCTGGAAGAGGATTTAGACCTTCTTGTTAAGGAAAAGCGTTTACAGGAGATAGACGGGATTGGAAAAGCGTTAAAAGAGAAGATTGAAGAGCTGGTAACTACCGGAAGGTTATTATATTATGAAGAGCTAAGAAAAGAATTTCCCGACACCCTCTTTGAGCTGTTTAAGGTCCCGGGCTTGGGGCCTAAGAAAATACAGCTTCTATATAACAAGCTGGGCATTACTAGCTTGGGAGAGTTGGAATATGCTTGTTTGGAGAACCGTCTCTTAAGCCTTCCTGGGTTTGGAGAGAAAACCCAACAGAATATCCTAAAGGGCATTTCTTATCTCAAACGCTACCGGAGCATGTATCTTTTTTCAGAAGCTTGGGCAGTTGCCAATGATATGTTAGAACAGATAAAAAAGCTGCCCGGGGTTGGACAAGC
>CALGOY010000009.1 GCA_937960725.1 uncultured Bacillota bacterium | reverse complement strand
ATCCGCCTATAGGAAGGGCTCTCAGCGAATATATAGTTTCTTTTCCTTTATATTGATATATTTTAGGCCCCATTCCAATTGAAAATTCTTCAGCATGTATACCTACTATGCGGGCTGTCAAAAAGTGTCCCAATTCATGAACCATAATTATTATTCCAAACATCGCTAAGGCAACAATAGCCGTAATCATAAAATATCACCCTTTTCCTTTAGCAACTCCCGAGTTTCTGAGTCGGCGCGTAAAATATCATCGATATCAGGATTTTCTATCACTTGGTGAGATTTCATAGCCTTTTCAATAACAAGTGGAATTTCTAGAAAAGATATTTGCTCTTTTAAAAACATATCTACTGCTATTTCGTTAGCTGCATTTAATACTGCAGGCATAGTTCCCCCAATACGGATAGCTTTATATGCTAGCGATAAACAGGGAAAATTTTCAACATCAGGCTCCTCAAAAGTTAGACTTCCCATTTCTAGCAAATTTAGCCGTTTAACATTGGATGCATACCGTTCAGGATATGTAAAAGCATACAATATAGGAATTCTCATATCTGGAGTTCCCATCTGTGCCAATATAGCCCCATCAACAAATTCCACCATTGAGTGGATGATACTTTGAGGATGTATGACTACATCTATTTGATCTACAGATAAATTAAATAGCCATTTAGCTTCTATAACTTCTAATCCTTTGTTCATAAGTGTTGCTGAATCTATAGTAACCTTTTTACCCATATTCCAATTAGGATGCTTTAGGGCATCCTCCGGTGTGACTCGTTTCAAATCATCCCTCTTATAGCCTCTGAAGGGACCACCGGAGGCCGTTAAATAGATCTTATTGACTTCGTCGATGTTTCTACATCCTTGAAGGCACTGGAATATGGCAGAATGTTCACTGTCAACAGGGATAATTTTAGCTCCGGTTTTGTCCGCAAGCTTTGTAACAATTTCTCCACCAGCAACCAATACTTCCTTATTAGCTAAAGCGACAGTCTTACCAGCATTTAAAGCTGCAATAGTAGGTTTAAGCCCTGCTATTCCCACAATAGCAATCAGGACAATATCTATATTATCCGAAGCAGCAAGTTCTATCAATGCTTCAGTCCCACTATCTACCTTAATTTTAGAGTCTACTCTACTTCTAAGCTCATCCGCTTTCTCTTCATCAATCAGTACTACTAAATCAGGCGAATATTTTTCTACTTGTTTAGCCATCAAATCAATATTTTGGTATGCTCCCAATGCCTTTATCTCATAGCGCTCGGGATATAGGCTTAAAATATCTAAAGCCTGAGTCCCTATAGAACCCGTAGAACCTAAAATCGCAACTCTCTTTTTCAAATAGTTAACCACCTTTCAATCTAATTCATACAATAGTTATATGTTGGTAAACAGCAAAATATAGAAGTAAATCAGCGGCACAGTAAAAAGCATACTATCAAAACGATCTAACAATCCTCCATGACCTGGAAGCAGTTTTCCAAAATCCTTAACTCCACAGTATCTTTTTATGCTGGAAGCTGTTAAATCTCCAAGCTGTGAAAATATACCCCCAATTAATCCCATCATAATAAAATGGATAAATGGAATACTTGAGTTATAATTATTGTTAAAAATAAATCCCATTATTATTCCTGCTAATATACTCCCTAAAAGCCCTCCTAAACTCCCCTCAACTGTTTTTTTAGGGCTAATGGTAGGGCATAGTTTTTTCTTGCCAAATTTTATTCCAGAAAAATAGGCAAATGTATCGGCAGCCCAAGTTACAATAAAAGTGAGCAATAAGAAAAAGTATCCATAGTCTTCTTGCATGCTAAAACCTAACGGAACTAAATATAACATCATCGCCCCCGGATATATAATAGCGAAAAGCGTTATCGTAATATCAATGATATTGATAGATTTAAAAATAATAGGCAAAGATATAGCTATTATAGTGGTTAAAGCAATTGTAGGAATTACGTATTTACTATTGCCCGTAATCATTAAAGTATATAAGCCCAATAGTGCTACATATCCCATTAATTTTACAGGATTATAGCCTCTATTGCTAAGGGCTCGGTAAAACTCATACATTGCAATAAGAGCCATCAGCAGTACGGATATTCTGAAAAACCAGCCTCCTATATAGAGCATTAATATGATGTAGATGATCCCGACTGTAGCGCTAATGATTCTATGTGAAAGCATTTTATTATCACTCCTCAGCTACAATGCCGCCGTATCTCCTCTGCCGCCTCTGATAGTCCTGGATAGATTTTAAGTATATACGGGCATTGAAATCCGGCCAGTAAACTCGAGAATTACTAAACCACAGCTCTGAATAAGCAATTTGATATAACAAAAAATTACTTATGCGCTGTTCACCGCCAGTTCTAATCAATAAATCTGGATCTGGCATATTGGCAGTATATAAATACTTTGAAAATACCTCTTCGTCGATGTCATCAATTAGCAGTTTATTATTTACAACATCCTGTACTATACGCTTTACTCCCCTTACTATCTCAGCTCTTCCTCCATAATTCAAAGCTATGTTAAGTTGCAAGCTCTTGTTATCAGCAGTTTGATTAACCGCTTTTGAAATAGCATTCTGTACCGTCTTTGAAAGAGCAGAGGTATCCCCTAATACTACAATTTTTACTTTATTTCTATCCAGCTCTTCTAATTCCGTTTCTATATATTCCACGAGCAAGGACATAATAGCCTCTATTTCAGATTTAGGCCTTTTCCAATTTTCTGTTGAGAAAGCATATAGGGTGAGATACTTAATCCCCAGCTGATTGCTAATCTTTATTATATCCCTTAAGGCCTCTACTCCCTGTCTGTGGCCCTCCGTTCTTGGAAGTCCTCTTTTTTGCGCCCATCTTCCATTACCATCCATAATAATAGCGACGTGACGCGGTATTGCTCTCTGTTTTATTTTTTTGATGCGATTCCTATACCAGAAAGAATTGCTATCTGCTTTGCTAAAAAAATTTTTTAAACCCATTGTTCCTTCCTTCTCCTAAAATAAATAGATGTTATATAAGGGAAACAGTCAGTACTGTTTCCCTTCAAAAGAATCTGGTTCTTCTTTAAATAAAGATATGGTAAACTCTAGCTTTTCATTATCAATAAGTTTCTGCCTTACTATTCTTTCTGTTGCCGATGACTTATTAGACTCATCTCTATTTTTAGGGCTAGGGGCATGATTATATATTATCTCGTATTTAAGGGCTGGATAT
>CALGOY010000008.1 GCA_937960725.1 uncultured Bacillota bacterium | reverse complement strand
TTTTACTTTACAACTAAAAGTAGAGCGGGGTATGCTATGTAGCATTTTATAAAATATAAAAACACAAACAATACATTAAGAATCCCGCTCCAAAAAGGTGCGGGATTCTTTTTTTACATCAATTTACAATGAAAAGAATAGCTATACAAGGTACTTATGGGTCCTATCATGATATTGCAGCGCACCTTCTTTTTAAAAAAGAACAAATAGACTTAATCTGCTGTAAAACATTTGAAGATATTTTTAATGTATTAAAAAATGAACCGGTTCAATATTAAGTATATTTATCTATAATTGATTTTGTGCGCAATTATGCTGATAAACACCATCATGGAAAAGAAGAAACAATGCTCTTTAACAGGATGTCCCTGGAGCTGGGTGAAGATATTGAAAAGCTCGTAAATTACGGTATGCTTGCTGAACATGATCTGGGCAGGTTGTATATGCGGGAGCTAGAAGAAGCAGTCAAAAAGGTAATAGATGGGGATGATGAGGCGAGGCTCGATGTCATTGCAAATGCTATTTCATATACCCATCTGCTCAATCGGCATATTATTAAAGAAAACAATGCTGTATATAAATATGCAGTAAATAACTTAGATCAAAAGACTTTAGATGAAATTAATAGGGAATGCGAAGAGTTTGAACAAGATCCAAAAAATAGAGAAGTTAAACAAAGATATTTAAAGCTAATGGATGAGTTAGAGGCCAAGCTACAGTAAATAATCCTGGAAATATTGAATAGGTTGTAATAAAAAGAAAGCAAGTTAGGGAATTTTTCCCTAACTTGCTTTCTTTTATGAGCATTTACCAAACCCTGATATAATTGTCGCCTTTTTTCAACTGGGCGATCGGGCCTATTGGGCTTTTTTCCGCTTTTTTATTGTCAAGAAAATCAGTGTCTAATACTAATTCAGAGCCGTCGGGATTTTCGAATTCAGCGTCTACAATACGGACTCTTTCTAATGTTTTTGTTGAGTGGATTTCTCCAAGGAAGTCCTCGAAGCTATCCGGCAGTTGGCAGGAAAGATAGACTTCTTCCCCTTTGTCGATAATGCGAAGCTTTGGATCGAAATCTCTATCAATCAGTTTGTCCTTCTCTCTTTCAAAGGGCTCTGCTCCATTGAAGTATGCATTTTTGTTAATATAGACAGGTTGTTCAACCTTCATAAATGCTTCTAGATCTCCAGGGGTTTCATGAACTTTTTCAATATATTCTTCTAAAGAGGTGGTATAGTTCTTATAATGGGAAGTTCCAACTCCTTCTAATCCATCTTTTCCGATAAATATATTGTTGTAGAATCGATCATCTCCACCATAGACGACCGCAAAGCCTGCAACTTTTGTACTGTGCGGAAGATGATATTGTGTAGCGCGGTTCAATACTTTTTGATGATTCATCTTTCCGGCAATTAAATTATTTATATAAGCTCCACCTTGGGCCATATTATCAATTGCGTACTCAGAAGCTAGGATGTTGTGATCTATAACATAGGGTCCGTGGCTGACTTCTACGAATAAGTCCCTGTTATTATTGTAGAATAGATTTTTGCTAACTCTTGTTCCCTGGGTCTCCCAATCCAACCACAAGCCTAGTGAACAATCATGAATGCGATTATGATGAATCTGTACGTCGATAGCTGCATGTAGTTTTATTCCTGCTATTTCATGGCCGTAGAATTCCCGCTTTATACCTATGTTATAGATGTGATTATTGTAGATCTGGCTGAATACGCATCCTAAATGCCCTACGATTGCATTTTGACCGCAATTATAGATTATATTATTTCTGATAATGTGAGATCCAATCTTTTCTTTTGACCAGCCGCTGCGTTCGGCATTAAAGACAGCTTCCAATTGGTACTGATATCCCGGTTTATCTTTTCGAATGGATCGATAGAGATGCCCTGTAGATGCCTCTTTTCCGATACTAATAGCGCTACATTTAGCATCATGGATAATATTATCTTCAATTATCCAACCTTTACTCCAGTTTGGTCCAATCAGCCCTGGCTGATCAGCTGTGGGAGGCGACCATGGTGTAGCTGCATGAGCCATCTCGAAACCTTTAACGGTAATATAATCAATCCCTGGTTCCGTTGGATAAAAACAAGATCTGCGCACATTGATTTCAACAAACTCCTCGTTGGGATTAGCCCCTTGGAAATTTGCATAAATCGTTGTATTTTCAGAGTCTACCTCAGCATACCATACGTATTTTGTCTGTTCTGGATTCTTAACGGGAACGATTTTTTGCGTCCAGTGATCTAGCACTTCTGTCCTCATCGGAGGATCAAGAAGCTGTTCATAAGAACTAACCTCGTAGAAAGACATGCCGTTTAGATATACCTCTCCCAAGTGCTTCTTTTCTTCGACTGTGACCAGCCAATCTCCAAATATCTCCTCTTTGTAGGGATTAAAATCACCAAAGAAAGAGTTTGGCAATTGGCATTTCCAAACATTGCCTTCAACATGCTCCCAGCTCTGAATTCGCTCAGATCCCTTGATGATTACCCTTTCACCCTCTGCTGCTTTATAGGTAATTCTTCTCTTGTCGCTCAGCCCTTTATGCTTAGGCTTTACCCATTCCCTATAAACTCCCTCATGGACTATAACTGTATCCCCGGGCATGGCAACAGAAGCGGCTTTATTAATGGTCAAAAATGGATCATCAATAGTACCTTTAGCTTCATCTGAACCGGTTTTTGCTACATGATATTCCACTTGATTATCCCCCCTGTGATAAATTGACTTCTGTTTTAGCTGTTGATATAATTTTAAATAGCACTGAAATTTTTATTGCAATAGTTAAATTATTCATAATAGTAGTAGTAGAATCTGAGTAATCAGCTCGCAGATTTTAACTCCATTATAGGGAATAATAGCTATCACTTCTATGTAAAAAGTAGTATACTTTAGGACAAAATTAGTGTTTTCTAAAGGAAGGGAATAACTATGGTTTTCTTTGAAAAACATGGGGTGGATGAAAAGGAGCTATTTCGTTGCTTTTCATTGAGAAATTATCAATTTCCCT
>CALGOY010000007.1 GCA_937960725.1 uncultured Bacillota bacterium | reverse complement strand
CTATAGAGCGCGATATAGAATATAATAACAGGCTGGAGTACAGAAGAATTGTTAAAAACAATATGAAACTTGCGCTGCACGATACCCTAGAAGAATTTACCGGGACAAGCCTGGATTGGGGAGCCCTAACCGGCATTAGACCTACTAAAATAGTCCATGACCTGATGGATAAGGGATTAGATAATGACAAAATATTAGAGGTTTTATTTGAAAGGTACAGAGTAAATACTCAAAAAGCTAATTTATTAATCGAAACCGCAAAGGCTCAAAGGCCTTACCTGATAGGTAATAATGACCAGAAAGTGGCTGTTTATATAAATATTCCTATATGTACAACTAAATGTTTGTACTGTTCTTTTGCTTCTGACACTATTGACCGGTGTGGTTTTTTGATAGATGACTACATCGCTGCTTTGATATCCGAACTTAAGCAGTTTTCGAATTGGATGGAGGAGAAGGGGATTAGCGTTGAGACGGTATATATCGGAGGGGGAACTCCTACATCCTTAGAAGTAAGACAGCTTGATCGATTGCTACAAGCGGTGGGAGAGCTTATAATACAGCAGAATAACGGACAGGTGATTGAATATACCGTAGAAGGTGGAAGGCCTGATAGTATGGATTGGGAAAAGCTGTCCCTCTTAAGAAAACACGGAGTAAACCGCATTAGCATAAACCCCCAGAGCATGAATCAAAAAACCCTATCTGCCATTGGCAGAAGCCATACCCCGGAAGAGATAATAGATTGCTTTTATATGGCCCGTGAACTAGGTTTTGAATGTATAAATATGGATGTTATTGTTGGGCTGCCAGGAGAAGACGAAAATAATGTTGAATATACTATAGAACAGATTCAAAAGCTAAAGCCAGACAATTTAACCGTCCATACTTTGTCGATTAAAAGAGCTTCCAGACTTAAGGATAGAGTAAATGAATATTCATTTCCCGATACGGCAACGGCAGCCAAAATGCTGGAGATTTGCCAAAGTGGGGCTGCGGCAATGGGGATGATTCCTTATTATCTGTACAGGCAGAAATATATGTTGGGCAATATGGAAAATATAGGCTATGCGCTGCCCGGGAAGGAATGTATTTATAATATTCAGATAATGGAAGAGAGACAAAGCGTTTGGGCCTTTGGTGCCGGCGGCATTACGAAATTATATTACCCCGAGCACAATCGTATTGAGAGGATACCAAACGTAAAAAACATCAAAGAATATATAGATAGGATAGACGAGATGATAGATAGAAAGCGAAAGGCGAGGAGGGAACAATAATGCTTACAAGAGCACCAAAGGGGACTAAAGATGTAGTTCCTGCGGAGTCTTATAAATGGCATTACCTAGAAAATATAATTCGCGAATTAACCCAGCTGTTCGGATATAAAGAGATCAGGACTCCCACCTTCGAGCATACGGAGCTGTTCGAACGGGGAGTAGGGGATACTACTGACATCGTGCAGAAGGAGATGTATACCTTTGAAGATAGGGGAGGCAGAAGCATTACTTTAAAACCTGAGGGAACGGCGGGGGCTGTTAGGGCGTATATTGAAAATAATTTATATGCAGAGCCCCAGCCTATTAAAGTATATTATATTACGCCGGTATTTCGATACGAAAGACCCCAAGCAGGGAGGCTGAGGGAACACCATCAATTTGGAGTGGAAGTATTCGGGGCAGCCCAGGCTTCTATCGATGCAGAGATTATATTGCTGGCTATGACGCTGTTTAATCGATTGGGAATAAAGGGACTCAGTTTAAACATAAATAGCATTGGTTGTCCCAAATGCCGTCCGGAATATCACAAGGCATTGAAAGATTACTTAGCGGGGCATTTGGATGAGCTATGTAGTACATGCAATACTCGATTTGAAAGGAATCCCCTAAGGATTTTAGATTGCAAAGAAGATGGCTGTAAGGCGATTGTAAAAGATGCGCCCATTATGTTAGATTATCTATGCGATGAGTGCAAAGAGCACTTTGAGGATTTGAAAAAGTTCCTTAAAGCGGCAAAAATAGAATACACAATCAATCCGATGATAGTCAGGGGATTAGATTATTATACTAAGACCGTATTCGAAATAATCTCTACCGATATTGGCTCCCAAGGCACTGTATGTGGAGGGGGCAGGTATGATGCTCTTGTGGCAGAGTGCGGAGGGCCTGAGGTAGCTGGAGCAGGTTTTGGACTGGGTCTAGAAAGACTTCTCTTAGTACTGGAAAGCCAGGGGATAGAGATACCCAAGCCTTGTAGTTACGATGTATATTTTATTACAATCGGCGATAATGCCAAGGAAAAAGCCTTTGAGCTTGTGTTAAAATGTAGGGCCTCCGGTTTATCAGCGGATATGGATCACGTGGGCAGAAGTGTAAAAGCTCAGTTTAAATATGCTAATAAGATTGAAAGCCCATGGGTATGCATTCTTGGGGATGAAGAAATTGAAAACAATGTAGTAAAGATTAAAAATATGACAGACGGACGAGAAGAAACCGTTTTGCAAGATGAAGTGATTGATTACATCAAGAATATGAAAGAGGGGCGATGCTAGTGGAAGAATTTTTAGATGGATTAAAGAGAACCCACATGTGTGGAGAGCTGACAACTGAAAATGTAGAACAAAATGTGGTTTTAATGGGTTGGGTTCAGCGAAGCCGAAACTTAGGAGGATTAATTTTTGTGAGCTTGAGGGATCGAACCGGTATAATTCAAGTAGTTTTTGATGAAAACAGATGTTCGGAAGATATTTTTAAAAAGGCAGAAAGCTTAAGAACCGAATATGTAATTGCAGTTACCGGCCGCGTAGCCTTGCGTTCTAAAGAAGCAATTAATGAAAAAATGGCCACAGGCCGAATTGAAGTAATAGCTGAAGATTTACGCATATTTTCTACGGCTGAAACCACTCCATTTTATATAGAAGATGGAATCAATGTATCGGAGGCACTGAGATATAAGTACCGCTATCTGGATTTAAGAAGGCCTGAGATGCAGAAAAATTTAATTTTAAGACATAAGGTAGCTACTTTAGTGAGAGATTTTTTAAATAGAGAGGGATTTCTGGAAATCGAAACTCCGATGCTTACCAAGAGTACGCCGGAAGGAGCGCGGGACTATCTGGTGCCTAGTAGAGTACATCCCGGCAAGTTTTATGCCCTTCCTCAATCTCCACAGCTGTTTAAACAACTGTTAATGATATCCGGCTATGATAGGTATTATCAGATTACACGCTGTTTTAGAGATGAGGATTTGAGAGCAGATAGACAGCCGGAATTTACTCAAATTGATATTGAGATGTCCTTTGTAGATATAGATGATATCCTTTCAATTAATGAAAAGATGATTGCATATATATTCGAAGAAGTCCTAGGAGTTGAAATTAAACTTCCATTTCCCAGAATGACCTATAAGGAGGCGATGGAGCGCTACGGTACCGACAAACCCGATACCCGGTTTGGGATGGAGCTTATTAATATAAGCGATCTAGTAAAAGATTCTGAATTTAGGGTTTTTGCAGAAGCTGTAAAAAGTGGAGGTAGTGTCCGGGGAATAAACGCTAAAGGCTGTGGCAATTTTAGCAGAAAGGAGATCGATTCCCTGGGTGAATTCGTCAAAACTTATAGGGCAAAAGGACTGGCATGGATTAATGTAACGGAAGAAGGAGTAAAATCTCCTATTGCTAAATTTTTTACCGAAGAGCAGCTTAGCGCTATCCTAGAGC
>CALGOY010000006.1 GCA_937960725.1 uncultured Bacillota bacterium | reverse complement strand
CGGCGCACCGAACAACGTTCGCCTCTCATATGCAACGTCGCTTGAGGCGATCCGATAAAAGGCTCTCCCGAAGACCTATATTGGCCTGAATGAGCTTTCTCGGCAAAGTCATAGGCTTTTTTTACTCTATGGTAGCTTTCTTCTCCGTATATTTCCTTGATTTTTTTCTCAAATTGGACAAGCTTACCTTTGAGCGCTGTCATATTATCCTACATCCTTTTTAATTGTAATATTTCACAAGGGACTCCACTGGATAATCTTTTAATAATTTTCTACCACCTAGATATTCCAATTCAACCACAAAAACAATTCCAACTACTTTCCCGCCAAGCTTTTCTACTAGTCGCGCACAGGCAAGGGCTGTGCCCCCTGTAGCTAATAAGTCATCAGCTATTACTACCCTCTCTCCAGGTTTAATAGCATCTTTGTGGATTTCAAGTATATCCTTTCCATATTCCAGCTCATACTCATAGCTAACTGTTTCTGCAGGCAGTTTTCCCGATTTCCTTACCAACGAAAAACCTATATTTAAACTATAAGCTAAAGGTGCACCGATGACAAATCCTCTTGCTTCTGGTCCCACTACTATGTCGGGCTTCCAATCCCTGCAAGCTCTAGCAAGAGCATCTACAGTATAGTTATATGCCTCCTTATCTTTCAGCAAAGTTGTAATGTCCTTAAAGCTTATCCCTTTCTTAGGAAAGTCGGGAACTATTCTTATTTTATCTTTAATATTCACGTATACTCCTCCTTGTACGCATTGTTTCATTCGCTACCTATCCATGTTTTGTAGTAACGATATAACCTACTTTCGTTTAAATTTCGACGCCTAGGATTTTGAACACAGCTGACCTTTAAAAATCTGTGGCCGCTATTTACATTTATAAAATCTAGCTCTTCAAATACAGCTAGTATCAGTCGCATTTGAAAACCATTGACTCTATGAAGCTTATTTGAGCTATTGTATCTATCCAACAACTCATCCCAATTTTGCCACAGGTTCCTTCCTGGAGTCAATGATTGCAACCACTTATAAATACATACAAAATCACTTCTATCTACTCGATAATGGCTCCATTCCTCTTCTATAATGTCTACAATGTCCTTGGAGCCAATTGCCAATCTAATCACTTTTTCCGCTTCTCTTTCCCAATGCTTATGAACATTCCAAAACCTATGTTCTTCATCTATAACATATATATTCTTATAGTATCTATAGGGTATTTCATAAAAGGATGGAGCTAAAACACAGCTATTTACCCCTATTCCCTTATCAATATTTGCATCGCCGTAGCTAACAGCTATATTATTCAGTATTCCTTCCCTGGCAAATCTAGCTAGTATCTCTTTAGCTATACTATATGTGTTTATTAAAAGCAAATTCCCCAATCGGGATTCTTTAAATTTATATAGGATGTCATCTACACTTTCTACTTTTTTTTCTATCTTTACATCCTCTTTATTTGTTTTATAATTTTTATTATACATAAAAGAGGCAAAAAAAGCATCAAAAAATTTGAAATAAAAGGGTTTTAGAAAGTCTATGCAATCTTCGACTCCGTCAATATGCATCTCTACATGCTGGACCATAAACTGAATCTTGCTGACTCCCTTCCACTCGTTCCTATCGAGGCCAGCAAGCAAAGATACCCGCTGGTTTGGTTCCAGAAATTTAAATTTGGAACCTGCGTTAAATGCTATGGCATCCCACAAACGCTGCCCTAGCCCTATAGACATTTTTAGATGATTTCCTTCTCTACCTACTTTTCTACTATCTTCTACTATAGCATCTGCTATCAAAAAGGAAGGCGATGGATTGCCCACCCCATGGGGATCAAGCCTTTCTAATTCTTTTATTAAGTTATAATTTATATCAGATGGATTGAGAACAGTATCAAAATAAAATTTAGGTAAAAGCATGTCATCATCTATATGTGCCTGAGTATAATCCAATAAATGCTCCCTCAATTTATCTATGTTATCAACAGAAATAGAAAAACCTGCAGCCTGCTGGTGCCCTCCAAATCGCATAAATAATTCACTACAGGAGCTTAAAGCTTTATATAGATCGAAGCCCTCGATGCTTCTCCCAGATCCCGTGCCCTCATCTCCGGATATGGATATCAATAAGCAAGGCCTATTGTACTTATCAGTTAATTTAGAGGCAGCGATGCCGATTACCCCTGAATCCCAACCTTCTTGCCCTAGCACCATTATCCGATCTCTGCTTAAATCTACATCATTTTCGATCATCTCTTCTGCATCCCTTATGACAGCCGCCTCTATATCCTGGCGCTTTTTGTTGTTTTCTTCAAGAGCAGCTGCTAGTGGCATGGCTTCCTCCATATTTTTAGCTACTAGAAGCAAAAAGCCATCCCGCGGATGAGCCATCCTTCCGGCCGCGTTTAAACGAGGTGCCAGACCAAAGGCCACCTTTCCTGCATCAATTTTACTTTTTCCTAGCCTAGAAACCTCTATTAATGCTTGAATCCCCGGCCGTGGTTTAGCATTTATCTTTTCTAGCCCCAGTGCAGCAAATATGCGGTTTTCTCCTATTAGCGGCACCACATCTGCAATTGTACCTAAAGCTATAAGATCTAGATACTCTTCTAGCGCTTTAACTCCCCCTAGGGCATGTACCAGCTTTCCTGCAACCCCTACTCCGGCCAGCTGATACTTATTATAAAGCTTGGGCTCCCTGCTAGGGTTAACTACAGCAACTGCACTGGGCAACACCCTTTGGCATTGATGGTGGTCGGTAATAATCACATCCATTCCCAGCTTATTTGCATATTCGGTTTCCTCAATGGCTGTAATACCGCAATCTACACTGATAAGCAAATCCGTACCGCGCCCATGGATAATATCTAAAGCGTCTATATTAATTCCATATCCTTCGATATGGCGATCTGGAAGGTATACATCCACGCTACAGCCATTCTTAGTAAGAAATTTATAAAGAAGCGAAGCAGCGGTTATGCCATCTACGTCATAATCTCCATAGATTGTTATATGCTCATTATTCTTTGCAGCTTGCTCTATCCTTTTTACAGCCTTGTCCATATCCTGAAGCTCAAAAGGATCAAGGAGCTTGTCCAGTGAAGGATTTAAAAATTCCATAGCTTGGTCAAGACTGCAGATCCCTCTGTTGATTAAAATTTTAGCAGTTATAGGAGAAATATTAAGCTTACCCGTAAGTTCCTGTATAATTTTATTTTCATCTTCCAAGTTCGATAAAATAGGTCGAAATATCGTCATATAGATCCCTCAATTTTAAAAAAAGTTAAAAGCTTCCTCACGGAAGCTTTTACTTAGAAACAACGAATATATCATTTTTGTTCGCAGCTCTGATTAGCTACCGTACAGGAAGTTTTGCAAGCGGATTGGCAGGATGCCTGGCATTCACCGCAACCAGTTTTCTCAATACTATCTCTTAAAGTTCCCTTATGTAATACTTTTATATGTTTCATAAGCTATAGCCTCCTCAGTATGTAGTTTAAATAAAATTAAGCAAATATAATTATAACCCAGTCTATAAAATACTGCAAGGGTATGGATATAAAAATAGCTACTAATCTAAATTAACCCCTATAACTCCACCTACTGTTCCAGCTACTATTCCTAACAGAATATCAGAAAAAACTACAGAAGTCATGCTCATATCGTCGCCAAAAAATCCGCTTATTAAAAAGGCCCAAACTATATATAGCAGGCCCGTTAAAGCCCCTGTAAGCCATCCTTTTCGCCTGCTAAATCTAGCCGCTAGCAATCCACCTAGAGCAATACATATAGTCCTTATCACTTGCACCACAGCTGGAATAATGGTCTCCTGAAGATTAAATAGTTTTATGACTAGAGCAAATATAATAAAACAGATCAAGGTAACTACAACAGCAATGATTGAGCTTTTTACTATCACCAGGGCTATTTGAAGCAGGGATTCTGTTTCTTTCTGACCTGACGATCGCCTTGAAGTCCTCATATCGCTATACACTCCTCCCCACGAATCCTTGTTTAATCATTATGCAAAAATATTAGTAAATATGACTTATCCTTGGGGGGAATCAAGCTAAATAAAAAAGCCTGTCCCTCTTTGAACAGGCCTTTTGTCCTATTTTTAATCATCGGATATGGGCTTGTCTACACTTCGTATAGCCCATCTCTCAAATACTAATTTTACTTTATCAGTACCAACTTCCACTGTTAAAATATCGTCTCGGATAGCCACTATTTTACCACAAATTCCACCAATAGTAGTAACATTATCGCCCACTTTTAGAGACTCTAACATTTCTCTAGTTTCTTTTTCCCTCTTTCTCTGTGGGCGGATGATGAAAAAATAAAAAATAACAATCATTAAAATAAACGGCAATAGAGTTCCTATAACCGCTGCAACACCGTCAACTGGTTGAGCATCCATATTATCCCTCCTTCTCCATTATTTTTTACATAGTTGCATCATGTTTTTTATTTTAATCGCTTTCAATCCATTATGCAACACGAAATAGTAAAAAAATAATAATTATAAGTTACTCTCGTTCATAGCCGTATTTGGTGAAAAATTCTTTTTTAAATTCTAAAAGCCTATCTTCCCATATAGCCTCCTTTACCTTTTCCATCAGGCGAACAAGGAATCTAAGGTTATGAATGGTTATTAAAGTTGAAGCTAATATCTCCTGCGCTTTTACTAAATGCCGTATATAAGCCCTAGTAAAGTTTCGACAGGTATAGCAGTCGCACTCCGGGTCTAAGGGGCTAAAGTCTCGTTGATACGAGGCATTTCTTACCACCACCCGGCCCTGACTTGTCATAGCTGTCCCATTTCTCGCTATACGGGTGGGAAGAACGCAATCAAACATGTCCACTCCCCGTATTACCCCTTCAATCAAAGCATCTGGCGACCCTACTCCCATCAAGTATCTAGGTTTATCTTTAGGCATCGCCGGCATTAGGACATCCAGCATCTCGTACATCAGCGGCTTTGGCTCTCCTACGCTTAAACCGCCAATCCCATAGCCAGGAAAATCTAAGGCCAGTATCTCCTCAGCGCTTTTTAACCTCAAATCTTTATATACATTCCCCTGGATGATTCCAAACAATGCTTGGTCTCGCCTTTTGTGGGCTTCTTTACATCTAATAGCCCACCTGGTAGTCCTTTCTACTGCTCTAGCTGCTTCTTCATAACTGCATGGGTATGGGGCACACTCATCAAAGGCCATAATAATATCAGCTCCCAGAGCATTTTGTATCTCCATGGACTCTTCGGGCCCTATAAAGTGGGTAGAGCCATCCAGATGGGAGCGAAAGTAAACTCCTTCTTCTTTAATTTCCCGCAGATCGCTTAGACTAAAAACCTGAAAGCCACCGCTATCTGTCAAGATGGGCCTGTCCCAATTCATAAACTTATGAAGCCCTCCGGCTTCTTTAACAAGCTCATGCCCAGGCCGTAAATATAAATGATATG
>CALGOY010000005.1 GCA_937960725.1 uncultured Bacillota bacterium | reverse complement strand
CGTAGATAAATTCTATCTGGTCTTTTATATGTTCTACGTTTCCGTACCTGTTGTCGCTGGTTCTTCTCCGAATCCCGTATACCTTATAGCCTTTGGACAAAAGAAGCTCTGCTAAATAAGATCCGTCCTGCCCTGTAATTCCAGTAATCAATGCTCTTTTCATATTCATACTCCTTTTTCTTTAGTAATTATAGGTATCCCAATTATACCATCTATTGTTTAAAAAATTCTACTTTTTTCAGTAAAAAATTTGTAACATTTCTGTAAACTTTTCCACTTAAGGCTATTCAACGCTAATCTCCATATCCCTCGGCACCACCTCTATCCAAGTCTTTCCCGGTGCCAGGCGGATAGGCTTACCCGACCCGTCCAGGTACTGGGTGGGTGCGTTGGGACCTTCCCTATGCCAAGTGCCTTCCTCATACCTGCCGCCTATGAAGTAGACGGCCTTCCCCGAGCCGATGAGCTCTATTTCCCTATATCCGGCTCCGGGCTCCAATATCCCGTGCTTAGCATACTGCACGATTATGTTCTTATTATACAGCTGCTCCCCCGTCTCCTTATCTACATGGGGCTCTCCGTTTATGTAGCGCATGTTAAGCCCCTTTTCTTCATCATAGCGGTACTCCACCATGCTAGCAGATTTATGGTAGGGAATGATAAGCCTCTTGTATTCCCTACCATCAGCTAAAGGATTGGTGGTGAACTCAAATCCTCTCTCTTGCTGTTTAAAGTCTATTTGCTCTATGCAGTCCTTTGCATTTATATAGACGTTGTGGGGAGCCTTGCGGCTTCTGTCCCTCCAAAAAGGCCCTTCGCCCGCCATATACAGGCCGTTGAGCCTGTGGACCTGTATAGAATTAAACTGCTGCTCTGCAATAAAGGACTGCCCATAGTGGACTAATAGGGCATCCCATTCCCGGGCCATGTGCATGAAGTAGTGGCGGAGGCTCCTTATGGGCCCCACCTTCTCTGGCATCTCGGATAGGAATATGGCCAGAAAGCGGGTAATTCCCCCCTCGGCATGGGCCTCATATACCAAGTCCGCATCGATAAGGCCGGACTGGGGCATCGCGGCTGGAGAGTTTTCAATTATCATAGCCACAGGCTTATACTCTCCATGGTAGGGAAGGCCGGTCAGGGGGCATATAGGGCCCTCTGGTTGGACTTCTAGTTCTATATCCCCTTGTGCATCGTCTTCTTTGTTTTCCCGGCTGTCTTCTTGTGAAACTAGTTCTGAACTGTTTTCTGAATTGAATTCTTCTGGAAGATTATCTGCTTCTATGGGCTGAGGCTGCATCCTAGCACAGCCTGTTAATATAATAACAAAAATTAGGATAATAATCAAACTCCTGATTTTCATCTTACTATCCCTGCCAATCGCTAGACTATTTTAATTCCTCAAGCTCGGCATCCTTTTCTCCTGCCATCCCAAAGCTTACCACCAGAAAAGCTCCAACGTCTCCCAATATCGATATCAGCCTGTGAATCAATGCTGCTACAAGGGTATTTCCCTTCCCGTATAGGGAGCCTAGCATAAGTAGCAGGATAGATTCCCTAACTCCCAGCCCTCCGGGGGCTCCTATGGTTATAAACCCGGCCAGCCAGGATAGTACTGAAGCGCTGATGATGGTAACTATACTGGATATGGTTACCTCAAGGCCTAGTATCCCTTGGTATATCAATACCAGGATAGTACCCGGTATCATAAAGTATAGAATATATATTAGAAAAGCCTTCACAAACAGCAGCCAAAATCCAGGCTTCCGTATAAACTCCAGCTTCTCCCTTACCCTATCGTTTTTTATAACCAGCCATACCGCTATAGCCACAAGCACCGCTCCTAAGGCCAGGGCTGGTATTAGGAGATTGCTTCCCTTTGCCTGCTCCCAAACCGACTGCATGATTTCAATAAAGCGGCTGTAGGACAATATTATTGAAATTATGCAGGAGCTAGCAAAGGCAAACATTATCTCCAGCAAGGTGCTTATGAGTATATCGGAGTGTTTCCAGCCCAGCCGGCTGCCTAGCAGATTCCGTCCAGCAAAATGCATAACATTGCCTGGCAGGTATTTCCCCACGTTGGCTTTGGCATATACCTTAAAGACCTGCTTAGCGCTTAGCCTGCCGCCGTGGAAAAATTCCAGGATTAGCTTGTAGACCCAGCCGTTTAAAAACACGGTCGTAATTTGAATGCAGGAGAAAAGCAATATCATCCACAGGGCCGCCCATGGATCCTGCAGCTCTATGGAGCGGAAATCTATTTTCGTTATCTCCCTGGCGATAAAGGCCAGGGAGATTATCATCAATACGATTCCGATTATCTTACCGTTCTTAAATAGCTTCTTGCTATCCTGTTTTAACTCAGCCATAACTGTTTCCTTCCCTTATAAAGACGATAGTTCCGTATTTTCCCCGCTATCTTCTTTTCTATCCCTGTCGTATTCCAGCTTTTTAACCCTGTAGAGCAGCTCATCGTTTATTTTGCGGATGGCTGCGATGGCGTCCGCCAACAGTCCGAATACCCCCAGCTGAAAGCCGGTAATAATCAGTATGGAGGCCAGGATAAGGGACTGGATATGCCCGCTTCCCTGTCCATTGAAGTAGAAGTGCAAGAATCGCACCCCGATGAGGAAGCCGGCTAAAAATAGGATTAAACCCATTGTCAAGAAGACCCTTAGAGGGCGGTACATGGAATAAATCCTTATGATGGTCGTCCCTGATTTTCTGATATATCCCCACATGCTCTTAAAGAGCCTGGATTCCCTCAACTTCTCATTGGTGCCTATCTGTACATTTTCTATGGCAACCTTCCGGCTCCCCGCCTCGATGATAGTCTCCAGGGTATAGGAGTATTCCGACACTACGTTGAGCCTCATGGCCGCGTCCCGGCTGTATGCCCTAAATCCGCTGGTGGTATCGATTACATTGGTCCTGGAGGCCTTTCTCACCACCCAGCTGCCCAGCTTTTGAAGCTTTTTCTTCAGGGGAGAAAAGTGCTCGATGGTGTCCGTCTGGCGGTCCCCCACCACCACTTCAGCCTTGCCCTCTAAGATAGGCTGTATCAGCTTGGGTATATCCTGCCCCTTGTACTGGTTGTCCCCGTCGGTGTTGACGATGATGTCGGCTCCAAGCCTTAGGCAGGCATCTATCCCCGTCATAAAGGTCATGGCCAGCCCCCTATTTCTTGGCTGCCTGACTATGTGGTGGACTCCCAGCTCCCTTGCCACCTCTACCGTGCGGTCGGTGCTGCCGTCGTCTATGACGAGGTATTCTATCTCATCTACGCCCGGTATCTCCTTGGGCAAGTCCCTGATGGTATGGGGCAGGGTTTTTTCCTCGTTATAACAAGGTATCTGTATGATCAGCTTCATCTCCTCACAGCTCCTTTCCTTGTAAATTTCCGAAGCTCTATTTTACTACAGGCTTTAATGCATGATAACAGCGCTAATCCTCT
>CALGOY010000004.1 GCA_937960725.1 uncultured Bacillota bacterium | reverse complement strand
AGGGCTGGCTTTAGGTTTCCTTTTTCTGATTCTAAAAAAGGACATAGCGAATATAAGCCCTGTGGAAATAGCTATTGCCGTTCCCACTGTTAAAATTGCCAGGTTTAATGCCAATTCATTATTGCCATCTATAAGAGCTTTGATAGTTCTATAGGATGTAATACCGGGAACCAGGGGGGTAATCCCGGGTATAATAAATATAGTAGAAGGATTTTTCAATCTCTTAGCAAAAAACTCTCCCATTATACCTATCAATACTGATGCCACAAAGGTGGCTGCAATGGAAGAGGGGTATACTTCCATAACTATCATATATCCAAGCCATCCAACTGCCCCAGAAATTCCCGCAGCTATTAAAGAATTTTGGGGAACTCCAAATATTATTCCAAAACCTAAAGCTGCTAGAAATCCGTATAATACCTGTAATATCATCCTAAGCCTCCTGCTATATACCATATATTCAAAAATACTCCAACTCCTATAGCTATTCCCGCCGCCGAGATTAGCGCATCTACCCCTCTAGATGTTCCTGAAACTAAATCCCCTGATATAACATCCCTTATAGAGTTTGTAATAGGCACCCCTGGCACCAATATCATAACAGAACCTACTATTAACATATCTAAGGAACCTAGCCCTGTTTGGGAAAACAGAATACTGAAGATGGTAGCCAATGCCCCGCCAAAACAGTTCACAATAAAATTAGGAAGTTCTAGTTTTTGAAAAAAACCTATGCAAACCTGAATTGCCATAGCAATTATAAACGTAGATATAAAATCTCCCGGCGAACCTCCAAATAGCATAACTGAGCCCGCTGCGGCTATGCCGGCCCCAAATATCGTTATATAGCGCTTATATCCATCCATTTCTTTAATAGCTAGTAGCTCATCCGTGTACTGTTTTATGTCTAGTTCAGCCAGCTCTTCTTGGGAAAATCGCCTAGAAAAAGCATTTACGAGAGCAACTTTATTAAGATCCGTAGATCTTTTTAAAATCCGGATTATCTTTGTATATATTTTCCCATCTTGTTCTACGGACACGAAAATACCCGTAGGAGTGACAAAGGTTTCCACTTTATCAACCTTATTTTCTAGCATCCTAACAATAGTATCTTCCGTTCTATACGTTTCACCGCCGTTTTCTAATATTATTTGTCCGGCAAGGGAGGCTAATTTAAGAATTTCATTGATATCCATCATACACCCACCTATCAGATATCCTGTTCCATCCTTATAGCAATCTCTGCTAACTTCCATTTTATTATACCATCATAATCGTTTATAGTCACCTGCGTTTAAAATTCAAACTATTTCCTATCCATTTTCTTCACTTCTTCTGAAGTTGTTGGCTAAAACCCTTTCTTAACCCCTTGCTAATTTTACAGCTAAATCATAAGCAAAGATGAGCTCCTCAATAGAGCAATGCTCCTGCACAAAATGGGTAGTACAGAAAATCCATCGTTTGCCTTTTAAAAGCCCGAATACCCTTCTTATCTCCTTTTCTAGGCGGTCATAGTCTCCAAATCCAATAGTAGTTTGAACACACAATCCTCCTAGAATAGAAAGTTTATCACTATATTTTTCAAGATACAGATCATAGGATAGACCTGCCGATTTCTGCCAAGGATGAACTAAATCATAACCTAGCTCTACAATTCCATCTAATACGGATTTTATATTCCCATCGGAGTGAAGGCTTAAGAAGAATCCTCTTTCCTTAACCCAATCTGCCACAAGCTTGTGATTTGGATAGATGAGATCTTTCCACATGTCGTAGCTAAATAGCAAACTTCTCTGAGCTCCCCAGTCATCTGAAACGTGAATCATGTCAACGCCTAAATCCATCATACAGTCAGCAAACTGCTGGTTCCATTCTGCTTGTCTTCTATAAACTTCAGCAATTTCATCGGGATATAATGCCATGTAACAGAGGTGATTTTCTATTCCAAATAAGGAGTTGAGACATTCAAATATGCCAGGAGTTTGCACGTAGCAGAAACGCCCTCGGTCTTTCTGATAAAATTCCAAATCCTTTACAACTTCTTCATACGCCGCTTCATCATCAGCAGGCATAAGGGGAATATCCAATGCAATATCAGGAGTTAACTCTATTCCCGCTTCTCTTACTTTATTTATTTCTTCTTCATTAAACGGCGATGGTCCTCCAAATATGTGAGCCATATCAAACTCATAATAATCCTCAAAGTTTTCCACCGAGCCAAACTCTTTTTCAATCTGCTCACTTAAATTTTCGCGAACCCATCCATATACTGGGGTTCTCTCAGGATTTTCCCCACGAATAGTAGCGGCTACTAATTTACGGGAATTCATTATTTTAATCTCCTTCCTTAATCTTTTCTATCCAAGAATTATTATAACAAAATCTAGATGCCTTTTTTAGCTTATAATAGGATATTTTGTCTTATTGCTTTTATTTTTCCTTGCAATAATTGTAAGCATTATTGACAATAAAAACTATGCATTATAGAGTAGCTTGGAATGGTAAAATATTTATATATATATCAGAGGAGGAAAATAACTTATGCTTAAAGGTTTATACATTTTAGGAAAAGATTCATTCGAAAAAATATATGGACCAAAAGAACGGGAAGATATAGCAAAGCTTGTGGATATATATGCCCCGCCTCAAACCCCAGAGTCCGTAAAAGAAAACCCTTCTATATTAAATGATGCTGAAGTTATTTTTTCAGGATGGGGAGCTCCACGGATGGATGAAGAATTTTTAGCATCAGCACCTAACTTAAAAGTCGTTTTCTATGGGGCAGGTTCTATTAAACAAATGGTTACCGATGCTTTTTGGGATAGAGGAATCATCGTAACTAGTGCGTATGCTGCTAACGGTATTCCAGTAGCCGAGTATACACTTTCCCAAATACTTTTTTCGCTAAAAAGAGGCTGGCAGTTCGTCCTTTCAATTAAGAAGGAAGGAAAATATCCAGAAGTTAGGGAAGAAGTTCCCGGCGCTTATGGCAGCACCGTTGGAATCATATCCTTAGGTATGATTGGACGCTATGTTTGTGAGCTGTTAAAGCATTTCGATTTAAAAGTTATCGCTTACGATCCTTATGTGAAGGAAGAAGAAGCGGCTAAACTGGGAGTTCAGCTATGTTCTTTGGAAGAAGTATTTAAAGAATCTGATGTAGTTTCCCTGCACACCCCATGGCTCAAAGAAACAGAAGGTATGATTACAGGAGCTCATTTTGAATCAATGAAACCCAGAGCGACTTTTATAAACACTGCCCGTGGAGCAGTTGTTCGTGAAAATGAAATGATTGAAGTTCTGAAAAAACGCCCCGATATTTTTGCTATATTAGATGTAACATATCCAGAACCTCCAAGACCCGGATCTCCGCTGTATACACTGCCTAACGTAATTTTAACCCCCCATATCGCAGGCTCTATGGATAGAGAATGCAATCGAATGGGAAGATACATGGTAGAAGAATTAAAGCGCTACATCAATGGGGAGCCGTTGCGCTGGCAAATCACAAGGGAGCGGGCAGCTGTTCTAGCATAGTTATTTTATAAACTTATTAATAAGGCCAAGGAGAAAAAATATATGAAACTGGATTTCGAAGAAATGATACAGGATGCATTAAATTTAAATGCAAGCCGAGCTGCAATTATTGATGTTGCGGATATAAAATTTTCTAATGAGCTTCGGCAGATGTGCAAACAAAATATGTGTGGCAGTTATAAAAGCAATTGGATGTGCCCTCCCGCTATAGGGCCTTTGTCTGAGCTAAAAGAAAAGGTGTTAAAATATAAGCAAGGCTTTGTTATTCAAACAATCCACCCTTTAGAGGATTCTTTTGATATAGAAGGGATGGAGGAGGCACAAAAGCTACATAGGAAAATTTTCAAAAACATATTGGATTCTATTAAGGAAAAGTATAAATTTGACAATGTATTACCCTTAAGTGCCGGAGCCTGCGATATCTGCTCTGAATGTGGTTATGTACACGGCAAAGATTGCTACTTTCCTGAAAAGGCGATTTCATCGGTAGAGGCCTATGGAATTAATGCTATGGCACTAGTAACTAGCTGTGGTTTTCCATATA
>CALGOY010000003.1 GCA_937960725.1 uncultured Bacillota bacterium | reverse complement strand
AGTGTCTGACTACGAATCAGAAGGTCGGGGGTTCGAATCCCTCCGGGCACACCATTTTAAAGGTACAAGCTGGTGTTTATGCAAACACCAGCTTTTTTGTTTTTACAGAAATATTGTTGACATGGTGAAAAAGGAGCACTATAATATATTTCGCAACTAAAATATTTGCATACGAAATAATTATAATGCTGTGAAATGAGGTATCAAACAATGGATGATTTAAGCAAGGCCGTAGATATAATTAAAACATTAAAGGAGATAATGGATAATATAAAACAGATAATGGACAATCAATTCAGGGATATAGATTTGACCGTTTCTCAGGGCATATTATTGAGTATTTTGGGCCATGAAGGAAAGATGAGAATTGGCGATTTGAGCAAGAAAATGGGCTTATCCAATAGCACAGTTTCAGGAATTATAGATAGGCTGGAGAAGCAAGGTGTTGTTGAAAGGATTAGAAGCGAAGAGGACAGGAGGGTGGTATACGTAGATATAACTGGCAATTTTAAAGAAAAAGCTAAAAAACACTTTGATGAAGCTGAGAGGCAGCTGGGTCAGCTGATAAATAGGGCCAGTTCTCAAGAACTTGACTTAATCCTTAAAGGTTTAGATACGCTCAGAAAATTAGTAGCTAAGCAGGTAGATAGTAAATAAATTAGACAGGGGGCAGGAGATTACATGTTGAAACTAGCTAGATATTTAAAACCTTTCATCGGATACATAATTGCGGCAATATTTTTCCTATTTGCTCAAGCAATGGCAGATCTGACGCTGCCGGATTATATGTCTAAGATTGTAAACAACGGCATCCAGCAGGGAGGCATAGTTAGTGCTGTCCCAGAGGCTATCAGGAAAAGCCAGATGGACAGGCTCACTATATTTATGAACGATGAGGCGAGGCAAGAAGTTTTAAATAACTATAGCCTTATTGACGAGGCTAGCCCTGACTATGAATCCTATAAGAAAAAATACCCAGGCCTTAAAGATGGGCCAATTTATGTTTTAAACGACGTAGATGACCAGACAAAAAATAATATGGAAAATATAATGGGAAAGGCTTTCGTGGCAGTTTCGGGCATTGAAAAGCTTAAGTTGGGGGCTAAGGATGGCATAATATCCTTTAATAGAAAAGAAATCCCAGCCGATGCGGATTTATATGCTTTGATTAAAAGCCTTCCTCCGGAGCAGATAGATGAGATAGTAGAGGCTATGGAAGCACAGCTTATAGAGCTGGGGGAAGATATGGTCATACAAACGGCTGCTCCTCTAATAAAAATGGAGTACGAGGCCCTCGGTATAAATACAGCTAAGATTCAGACCAATTACATTATGCGCGTTGGTATATACATGCTTTTGTTATCCTTGTTAGTGGCAGTATGTACTGTTATGGTAGGTTTTCTATCTTCAAGGACAGCAGCAGGAGTAGCTCGAGACTTGCGAAGCGATATATTTAAAAAGGTTCAGAACTTCTCCAATGCGGAGTTCGATAAGTTTTCCACCGCCTCCCTTATAACCAGGACAACTAACGACGTCCACCAAATCCAGATGGTCATCATTAGTATGATAAGAATGATATTCTTTGCCCCGGTTATGGGAATAGGCGGGATAATTAAAGCTCTTGAAAAAAGCATATCCATGTCCTGGATTATAGCCTTAGCGGTTATAGTGCTTTTAGGTCTGGTATTTATTGTATTTTCAATTGCCATGCCTAAATTTAAACTTATTCAAAAGCTTATTGACAAACTCAATCAAGTATCCCGGGAAAATCTTTCTGGAATCATGGTGGTTAGAGCCTTCAACACCCAGAAGTTTGAGGAAGAGCGGTTTGACAAGGCAAACAGGGAGCTTACAGACGTCGGGCTGTTTGTAAACCGAGTAATGGTGTCCATGATGCCGTTAATGACGGTAATTATGAATGCTATTACCCTATTGATAATATGGGTTGGGGCCCATCAAATACAGCGGTCCTCCATGCAGGTTGGGGATATGATGGCCTTTATGCAGTATGCAATGCAGATTATATTTTCATTCCTCACCCTATCTATGATGTTTATTTTGATACCAAGGGCGTCGGTATCTGCAGAGCGGATTGCCGAGGTATTAGAGACGGAGCCTACGATTACAGATCCGGACAAAGCAAAGTCTTTCAAAAGGGACAAAAAAGGTGTTGTTGAGTTTAAAAACGTATACTTTAAATATCCGGGAGCTGATGGCTATGCCCTTGAAAATATAAACTTTACCGCCTTGCCCGGACAGACTACAGCCTTTATAGGCCCTACTGGCTCGGGAAAGACCACACTAGTAAATCTAATTCTCCGCTTCTACGATGTGACGGAAGGACAGGTTCTCGTAGATGGTGTAGATGTAAGGGATATAAAGCAGCATGAGCTAAGAGATAAGATCGGCTATGTACCGCAGAAAGCCCTGCTATTTAGAGGAACCATTAAATCTAACTTAAAATATGGGGATGAAAAGGCTACAGATAGGGACATTGAAAAGGCAGCCCAGGTTGCTCAAGCTATTGAGTTTATAGAACAAAAATCAGAGAAGTTCGAAACTCCTATATCCCAGGGCGGAACAAATGTATCCGGGGGGCAGAGGCAACGGCTTTCTATCGCTAGGGCTTTAGTCAAAAAACCGGATATCTATATATTCGACGACAGCTTTTCCGCCCTCGACTTCAAAACCGATGCAAAGCTGAGGAAAGCACTAAAGGAATATACCGGGGATAGCACCGTCCTCATTGTGGCCCAGCGGATTTCTACGATATTAAATGCAGACCAGATTATAGTATTAGATGAGGGTAGGATAGTTGGAAAGGGCACTCACAGGGAGCTTATGGAAAATTGTCCGACTTACCAGGAAATTGCCCTGTCACAGCTTTCGGAGGAGGAATTAGCATGAGTGAACGAAAAGTGGAAACACATAGAGAGCCAAGACGGAGAGGGCCAGGACCTAGAGGCCCCATGGTGCGGGGGGAGCGAGCTAAGGACTTCAAAGGCTCCATGAAGAAGCTGATGGAGTATCTAAGCGATTACAAAATTTCTATAATAATTGTGCTCATATTTGCAGCAGCTAGCGCAACTTTTAATATAATAGGTCCTAAGATACTAGGTCGAGCTACTACAAAGATATTCGAAGGGGTTATGAGCAAAATTACCGGTACTGGCGATGGGATAGATTTTAAGGCAGTAGGCAATATACTTCTTTTTTCTCTAGCTTTATATTTAGTAAGCGCACTTCTTGCCTATGTTCAAGGCTGGATAATGTCCGGAGTTTCAATGAAGATGAGCTATCGCCTTCGAAGGGATATATCTCAAAAAATCAACCGGATGCCTTTAAAATACTTTGATGGGACTAATCATGGGGAGATACTATCCCGTATAACCAACGATGTAGATACCGTCAGCCACACCTTAAACCAAAGCTTAACCCAGATTATTACATCGATTACTACGGTAGTCGGGGTAATAATCATGATGCTTAGCATAAGCTGGCAGATGACCTTGCTAGCTTTTGGAATTATACCCATGTCCATGTTGCTTATTATGATTGTGGTAGGAAAATCTCAAAAATACTTTAGGCAGCACCAAGAATATTTAGGGCATGTAAACGGCCACGTAGAGGAGATGTATGGAGCCCATACCATTGTTAAAGCTTTTAACGGAGAAGAAAAAAGCATAGATCAATTTCAAAAATTAAACGATAGGCTTTATGAAGCGGCATGGAAGTCCCAATTTCTATCGGGTATGATGCCTCCTATTATGAATTTTGTAGGAAATATAGGTTATGTAGCTGTATCCATTCTAGGAGGTTGGCTTGCCGTAAAGGGGACTATTACAGTAGGGGATATTCAGGCCTTTATCCAGTATGTCCGCTCCTTTATCCATCCCATAGCGCAGATTACTAATATTTCCAATGTACTGCAGCAGACTGCGGCGGCAGCTGAACGAGTATTTGAATTTTTAGAGGAAGAGGAAGAAATACCTGAAACTGAAAATCCAGTTAAGCTGAAAAATGTGGAAGGAAGGGTTGAGTTTAGGAACGTCAAGTTTGGATACAACCCCGATAAACTTGTTATCAAAAATTTCAACGCCACCATAGAGCCAGGCCAAAAGGTAGCGATTGTAGGCCATACAGGGGCGGGCAAAACTACTATTGTAAAACTTTTAATGCGCTTTTACGATGTAAATGAAGGGGCAATTTTAATCGATGGCCATGACATAAGAGATTTTACGAGAAAAGATTTAAGGTCCATGTTTGGAATGGTGCTGCAGGACACCTGGCTTTACAATGCTAGCATAATGGATAATATCCGATACGGGCGGCTCGACGCTACGGATGAAGAAGTCATAAATGCTGCAAAGGCAGCCCATGTAGATAGCTTTGTCCATACCCTGCCTGGAGGATATGATATGGTTATAAATGAGGAAGCCACAAATATATCCCAGGGGCAGAAGCAGCTTATAACGATTGCAAGGGTCATACTGGCGGATCCCAAAATCCTTATACTGGATGAGGCAACAAGCTCTGTAGACACCCGTACGGAGATACAGATTAAAAAGGCCATGGACAATCTAATGAAAAACCGAACCAGTTTCATAATAG
>CALGOY010000002.1 GCA_937960725.1 uncultured Bacillota bacterium | reverse complement strand
TACTTGAGCCCATTTCAGACGGGCGAGCTGCGATGTGTCTCAATGATATAGGGGATGTATTGACAGTCTTATTTGTTACGGTAGCAGGGATGACGATTATGTTTTTTCTTACTATTACATTGTTGGTTGGAGTAGGAAATATTGCTACTATGATGAGATAAATATGACTTCTTAAGGCAGGAGATACAAATGATTATAAAAGAATGGATTATTAATATAGTATCCATATCCTTAATAGGAGTACTTTTAGATATAGTGATGCCTAATGGAAATTTAAAGAAGTATAGCAGGTTTATAATCGGCTTAGTCACTGTAGTTGTGATTTTAAATCCCATTTTAGACCTATTTAATAAGCTTCCAGAATTGGAGAAATATATCGCTTTAAACGTTTTTGACTTAGATGTGAAATCCCTAGAGTACCAACGGAAGATTATGGCTGAGACCCAGCAAAATCAAGTAATAAAGATGTTTCGAAACAATTTAGAGAAATATATATCCCATCAGGTACGAAAATTAACTGGCTACTCCAACGTAAATGTGCAAGTAGAACTTGATGAAGACAATATCCAAGATATAGAAGCTATAGATGGAATATACATAGAAATAGAAAAAGAAAAGAGGTTGGGGGCTGTCGAACCCATAGAGATATCTGTAGACGGTACTGGAGAAAAAGTAAATAAAATAGAAGATGCGACCTATATAGATGAAGAAATGCTGTCTGATATAAAAAAACATATCTCGGATGTATATAATGTTGATCCGTCTAATATCTATATATATTGGAAGGATGAGTCTCGCTAACATTTAAATAATTAAAAATTAAGTAGGGAGGGACAAAAGATGACCGATAAAGATCCACTTAAAAAAATAGCAGAGAAATTAAAAGGCATAAAAAATATAGAGTACATCATAGCTATACTAATTATTGCTATCATTATAAGTATATATGCTTCAACATTAAATATCCCCTCTTCTAGGTCCGATGACGAAGAAGGCTCTAAAGGTCAGGCGGGAGTTCATTGGGTGCAGGAGGAAGGATTCCGGGATCAGCAGGAGCTTAGGCTTGAACAGGCCCTTTCTCGGATTAAAGGGGCAGGAAAAGTTGAAGTTATGATCACGTATAAATCGGGAAAAGAAATAGTTCCTGCTTTTAGCAGTGTAGAGTCCACCACTGTAACTCAAGAGGAGGATAATAACGGGGGCATTCGGAGTATCAACCAGACTGACACTAATACCCAGCCAGTAACTATCAGTAATTCAGAAGGAACTGAACCTCTAGTGCTGAAGGAGGTGGAACCTGAGATAAAAGGAGTAATTGTCATCGCGGAGGGGGCTGAGGATATAAGGGTAAAACTCGAGTTATTAAAAGCCACACAAATTGCATTGGGTGTTAAATCAAATCAAGTTGAAGTTTTTCCAATGGAAAAATAATAAAAAGGAGTGATTTAAATGTTAATATTGCAGCGAAAAAACATAGTTATAAGTATATTAGTAGTGCTTTTGATAATTACAGGTTACTTAAATTTTGCCTACAATCAGAAAATGTTAAATAAAGACAATGTTGAAACCGCAATGAATGATACGGATAATGAAGAGGTGGAAGCTTCAAAGGTGACCGTAAGCGATGCTTCAGAAGAGCTAGATGGGGATGAAATCACTGAAGATGGCGAAGTTGAAGATGTCAGTACGACGTCCACGAAAGGAAGCTTTTTCGCAAATTATCGCATAGAGAGGGAAAATACTCGAAAAAAAGAGATAGAAGTTATCAGGGAGATAGTCGATAATCCAAATTCCGATGCAGAAATGAAAAAGGAAGCCCAAGCCCAGCTTTTAGAAATAGCAGATAATATGGAAAAGGAATTGCTTATCGAAGGACTAATTAAAGCAAAAGGTTTTGAAGATACAATAGTAATGATGAGTAAAAATAGCGTTAATGTAATTGTTAATAGGTCGGAATTAAAGCCGGAGGAAGTTGCTCAGATTCTAGATATAGTTAAGAGAGAATCGGGAAAAAGTGCAGATAGCATAAAAATTATTCCTATGGTTTAGAAGCATTGAGACCTAGATAGGGTCTCTTTTTTGTTTGTAAATTTATTATGCTTTTGCTATAATAAAAATACAAAAATAAACGGGGGTGGACGTTTTGTCGGAAGTAACAGAAAAGAAATTGGATGATTACGGGAAAGTAATTTTTGCTGATGATGTGGTTGCAACTATAGCAGGCTTGGCTGCTGTGGAGGTACCAGGAGTTGCCTCTATGAGCAGCGGGATCGCCGAGATGTTTGGAAAGAAAAGCCATTCTAGGGGAGTGAAAGTAGAAGTAGGAGAAAAGGAAACGGCCATTGATCTATATGTTGTTGTAGAGTATGGAGTTAGAATTCCCGAGGTTGCATGGAATATTCAAGAGAATGTAAAAAAGGCTGTAGAAACGATGACCGGCTTAAAAGTTGTGGAAGTAAATATCTATATTCAAGGAGTTAATTTTCCTAAAGAATCCAAACAACCAGAAGTAGAGCTTGAAAATTGACGATTTATTTGTACCGCTTTGATGCAGGGGAAAAGGGGGCAGGCGGATGAAGATAAGTATTTTTGATCGTTTTTTATTGTCTATTTATACGTTAGCAATAATCCTTGTGTCACTGTTTCTTCTATTGATATCACTAGGTGCGGCAATAGGGCTTATATCAATCAATGCGGTTGGCGGCTATATTGCTAGCATTATTTTTAATAGACAATCAATTGTCATATTAATTGCTGTGGCCTTACTTTTTTTGATTGTTAGCATAAAACTTCTATTCTCTGGCGTGAGAAAAGCTAAGCCCCATAGTGCACTTTTAAAGAGCACGGATTTAGGAATAATACGGGTATCCATTTCTACATTGGATTCGTTGGCTCAGAAAGCTGTAAGAAGTTTTAACGAAGTTAAAGATGCAAAAAGTTTTATTGTTCCGGAGCCGGATGGTATAAGAGTGCAGATAAGAATAATGGTGATGCCTGATGTGAAATTACCCGAATTGACGGTAAATATTCAGCAGAAGATAAAGGAGTATATAGAATCTATTTCCGGCATTGCGGTGAAAGAAGTTAGGATTTACATAGATAATATAGTTACTGCCCAAAAAGCTAGGGTAGAATAGGGAGGCTACAGCAAATGAGCTATGAAAATTGGTTGAACTTTATAAAGTTACATAAAGGGAAAATAGTCGGGATATTGGTGGGTTTCATATTTGGTATATTGGTGTTGTCAATAGGTTTTTGGCAAACGCTTTTCCTATCGCTATGCATCTATGTTGGATATTGGGTAGGCGGGATGACTGATAAAAAAGAAAAGTTTATGGATTTTTTGGACAAAATACTTCCAACAGGACTTAGATGAAATGAAAATTCGGAGGAATGAATATGTCCAGAAAGAACGCAAGAGAAGTAGCTATGAAATTACTTTACGAAAGACAGCTCGCAGGAGAAGAGCAGAAAGAAACTGTCGCTATGTTAGAGCAGGAGTTTGGGTTAACGGATAGCGATAAGAAGTACCTCTATGACGTATTAGAAGGAACAAAAAAATACGCTCAACAGATTAATGACTCTATTTCCAAATATGCCAAAGGATGGAGTATCCAAAGGATTGCAAAAGTAGATTTATCAATTTTGCGATTGTCGATGTATGAAATCATGTATAGGGATGATATTCCTGATGAAGTTTCAATCAATGAAGCAGTTGAACTGGCTAAAAAGTATGGAGGAGAGAAATCGGGTTCCTTTATAAATGGAATACTGGGTAGCTTTGTGCGCGACAGAAAAAAAGATAAGGCAGAGGAGCCTGAAAGATGAAATATATTGTTGGTTTTGATACAAGTTGTTATACAACCTCAATGGCTATCGTTGACTTGGAAGGGAACATCATACTAAACGAGCAGAAACTGCTTCCGGTAGAGCAAGGACAAAGGGGGATACGGCAATCAAAAGCACTTTTTGAGCACTTGCATAATTTGCCGGAAGTAACTGAAAAGCTGGGGCGGATAGCTTCGCCGAATGACCTGGCAGCTATATGTGCAAGCACTAAACCCCGGCCTGTAGAAGATTCTTATATGCCTGTTTTCATGGTATCAAGCCTTGTAGGCCGTTCATATGCCAATTTATTAAATATCCCCTTTTTTGAAACCACACATCAGGAAAGCCATATAATGGCTGGGCTTTATACTGCAGCAGATCTTACATCGGACCATTTTATTGCTATACATCTATCGGGCGGAACTTCAGAGATGTTAGACGTAAAGGTAGAAGAGGAGGGCTTCTCCATTTCCATTATAGGAAATACCCAAGATCTGCACGCAGGGCAGTTTGTAGATAGGGTAGGTGTGGCCCTAGGCATGCCTTTCCCGGCTGGTCCATCTTTAGAAAAGCTGGCAGCCGAAGGGAGAGAGGGCGAGGTAATTATCCCATCCTTTGTACGGGATACTACCATAGGATTTTCGGGAGCAGAGACATGCGCTATGCGCATGATCGACAGTGGGAAAAATCCCGCCGACATTGCCCTAGCAGTATACTTATGTTTGTCTAAAACATTGGAGAAGTGGATATTAAAAGGCGTAGAAATAAGTGGAGTAACAGACATTCTTTTAGTAGGCGGAGTTGCATCTAGCAACATTTTACGCCGCCGTATAGCTTCAAGGCTTAGCAAGATAAATAGAGATATACGCCTATATTTTGCAGAACCTTCAGTATCAAAGGACAGTGCAGTTGGTACTGCCCTATTGGGTTTAAAAAAATACAAACGGAGAGGATAGGATTATGTTAGGACAAATAATTGATGGGAAAGCTATAGCGGAATCGGTTAGAAATTCGATTCGCCAAGATATAATAAAGCTTAAGCAAGAAAAGGGAATTGTTCCTGGGTTAACTGTAATACTAGTAGGCGATGATCCAGCATCGCAAATCTATGTTCGCAACAAGGAAAGGGCTTGTAAAGATGTAGGAATAAAATCACAGGTTATTAAATTAGAAAAGAATACTAGCCAAGCTGAATTGCTGGATTTGATATATAAGCTGAATGAGGATAAAGAAACCCATGGCATCCTTGTGCAGCTGCCTCTGCCCTCCCACATCGATGAAGGGATGGTAATTGAGGCTATTGACCCTAAAAAGGATGTAGACGGATTTCATCCCGTTTCTGCTGGAAAACTTTTTGTAGGACAGCCAGGTCTTAGGCCTTGTACTCCAAAAGGCATAATCAGATTAATTCGTGAAACGGGAACCGACATAGCAGGAAAGCATGCCGTGGTCATTGGGAGAAGCAATATCGTAGGAAAACCTGTTGCTCTAATGCTTCTTCAGAACAATGCCACCGTTACTATATGCCACTCTAAAACTAAAAATCTTAAGGAAATTGCAGCAAGCGCAGATATATTAGTAGTCGCAATAGGCCAACCAGAAACAATCGATGACGGCTACATTAAGGAAGGGGCTATCGTTATCGATGTGGGAACCACTAGAGTCAATGGTAAATTAAAAGGAGATGTAGTGTTTGACAAAGCGATTCAAAAGGCAGGCTGGATTACACCTGTTCCAGGCGGCGTAGGTCCCATGACTATTGCTATGCTTTTAGAAAATACAGTGGATCGGAAGAGCACACGTCTGAACTCCAGTCACAACG
>CALGOY010000001.1 GCA_937960725.1 uncultured Bacillota bacterium | reverse complement strand
TGACAGAATTGGTTTTAAGGATTCTTTTATCAGCTATATAGGGCCTACTATAGGCTCCCATTGCGGTCCAGGCCTTATCGCTGCCTTTTTCTACGGCAAGGCCAGGTTTTAGAAAAAATTGGACCTATCAATTCATGGTATTTAAATTTGACAATTTAAATAAGGTTATGATAAAATATTCCGGTACGATGTGTTTCGATGTTTTCGAGACAGATCGTATGTGGCCGCACGGGCCTGGTTTTAAAACCCAACAAGGTACCTAGCCCGGCGAGACTGGTTAGAGGAGGTGCAATTTAAGATGTACGCTATCATTAAAACTGGAGGAAAACAGTACCTAGTCCGTGAAGGAGATGTACTTAGGGTTGAAAAGCTAAACGCAGAAGAAGGTGCTGATATTACCTTCGACGAAGTGTTGGCTATAGGTACTGACGATGGATTGAAAGTAGGAACTCCTGTGGTAGAAGGTGCTAAAGTAGAAGCCAAAGTTTTAAAGCACGGCAAAGGTAAGAAAGTAATCGTATTTAAATACAAGCCTAAGAAAAACTACCGCAAAAAACAGGGACATCGTCAGCCATATACAGAGGTACAAATATCCAAGATCACTGGGTAGATGTTATGATAAATGCGTTGATCTGTAGGAACTCTGAGGGAAAAATCGAGTCCTTCCGCATAGAAGGACATGCCGGCTTTGATGAGCCTGGACGGGATCTGGTCTGCTGTGCTGTATCCTGTATAGTACAGACTGCTATTTTAGGATTAACCGATGTAGTAGGATTAAATCCATCGGTATGCAAGAGAAGCGGTTTGGTCGTATGTAAAATTCCCAAGGGAGTTCCGGCAAGTAAAATGGAAAAAGCTAGTATAATATTGGAAACTATGTTAGCTGGATTAAAGAGCGTTCAGTTAGGATATGGTGAATATATTACCATCTCAGAAAGGAAGGTGGAATAGATGTTTAAGATGGACCTTCAGCTATTCGCCCAGAAAAAGGGAGTAGGAAGTTCCCGTAACGGCCGTGATAGCGAATCTAAGCGTTTAGGCGTGAAGAGAGGCGATGGGCAATTCGTCCTTGCTGGCAATATTATAGTGCGCCAGAGAGGAACTAAAATCCATCCGGGCAAAAACGTAGGCCGCGGAGGCGACGATACGCTTTTTGCAAAAATAGATGGAGTAGTTAAGTTCGAGAGAAAAGGTCGGGACAAAAAACAAGTTAGCGTTTATCCAATTGAGCAGGTTGTTGCACAATAAAATTTTAAAAAATTATTAATGGAGTGTAATAGGGTCTATTACATGGGATACTATGTATTAGACCCTTTTTATATTTTAAAATAAATTCATGGAAAAATTATTGAATTGTTTGTTCAATATTGGTATAATTTCAAAAAGGTGATACGATGTTTGTAGATATAGCGAAAATTTATATCAAAGCAGGCGATGGAGGACACGGTGCAGTTTCATTCCGAAGAGAAAAATACGAGCCTAGAGGCGGTCCAGATGGTGGAGATGGAGGAAATGGTGGGAACATAGTATTCGTTGTAGATACAGGAAAGAATACGTTGATGGATTTCCGCTATAGAAAGCATTTTAAGGCTCAGAATGGTCAAAACGGGCAGTCCAAAAAACGTGCAGGAAAGAATGGAGAAGATTTAATCATCCCCGTGCCTCCTGGGACTATTATTAGAGATGCAGAAACTGGTAGAATATTGGCAGACTTAACAAAGCCGGACGATCGAAGGATAATAGCTCGGGGAGGCCGCGGAGGAAGGGGAAATGCTCGTTTTTCCACTTCTACCAGGCAAGCTCCTAGATTCGCTGAGAATGGACAGAAAGGACAGGAGCTTTGGGTAACCCTTGAGCTTAAATTAATTGCTGATGTGGGATTAGTAGGATTTCCCAATGTCGGAAAATCTACTATTCTTTCGGTGCTGACTTCTGCTAGACCCAAAATTGATAATTATCCTTTCACTACTCTACATCCTAATTTAGGCGTAGTGGAAACGCCTTATGGGAAATCGTTTGTCATGGCAGATATTCCAGGGATTATTGAAGGGGCCCATAAAGGCGTAGGTCTAGGGCACGATTTCCTTAGACATATAGAGAGAACGAGGGTTTTAATCCATGTTATAGATGCATCTGGTTCGGAAGGCAGAGATCCAGTCGATGATTTCTATGTTATATGCAAGGAAATCGAGGCCTTTAATCCGGAGTTGGCACAGCGCCCCCATGTTGTAGCGGCTAACAAGATGGATATTCCTTCGTCTGAGGAAAATCTCAAACGGCTGGAGAAAGAGCTGAATCCAAAAGGAATTAAAGTGTTTCCTGTTTCTGCCGCTTCAAATAAAGGCTTCGACAAGCTGCTAAGGGAAGTTGTAAAGTTACTAGAGGAATTACCCCCTATCGAGCCATTTGAAGAAGAGGCAGATTTTGTAGATACAATTAGTGAACAGCCACCTTTTGAAATCCATCTGGAAGATGGAGTGTACGTGGTATCCGGGCCTGAAGTAGATAGACTGTTAGGCAGGGTAAATCTAGATGACTTTGAATCACTCCAGTATTTTCAGAGGATGCTTAGAAGGCGGGGGATTATAGATGCCTTGAGGGAGAAGGGAATCCAGGATGTCGATACCGTCAGACTGAACGATGTGGAATTTGAGTTCATTGATTAAAAGGATTTAATTTTAATTTTGATCAGAAGTGGGGGGACAAAAGAGCGAACATGGATTGTATTCGGTGCCAAAACTGTAAAATGGGCCACACTACCTACTTTTGTTCAGCTAAGAACGAGTTTGTAATTGATGAATCCAAACAAGTTGTAGTAGAAAAGGTAAGAAGTGGCTGGAAAAAAGGCGAAGCAAACTATGAACTTCAACGCAGGAAAAATCGCAGCGAGATTCATGTTTGAGATGTAAGGGGGGCGGGCTGAGGCCGGCCCCTTTCCATATAAAATACTTAAAATAAATATTAATTTAGAAAGGCGGAAATATATGATAACAAGCAAACAAAGAAGTTTTTTAAGAGCCATGGCAAACTCCATAGATGCAATTTTTCAGATAGGCAAAGGAGGTATAAATGAAAATCTTTTAAAGCAATTGGATGATGCTTTGGAAGCGAGAGAGTTGATAAAAGTTAGAGTCTTACCGAATTCAGGGCTAGAAACTCGGGAGGTTTGTAGACAGGTAGCTAAGCAGCTGGGAGCTGAGGAAGTGCAGGTAATTGGTACGAAGTTCGTTTTGTACAGAAGATCTAAAAATAATCCCCGCATTGAGCTTCCTTCTTCTTAAGCACTTTTTAGCTATCATCAGAGTTGTAGGAAGATTTTAGGCTAAGCAGCTTAATGATAAGGGTTAGGGATGCGAAAAATAGGGCCACAATCAAGTAGTAGAGGCGCGAACTTCTAAACAGGATTCCGCCAGCTAAAAAAAGAATAGACGCCTTAAGATATTGTCTAGATTTATATTGATTTAGAATTTGCTTTTTCAGTTTTTGCTTATTATTTTTTTCCCTTTGGATTTCTCCTTCTATTAGCTGATCGATTGTGTCTTCGTCAGGGAACATTCCGGCCTCCTCCATTCTGTCCATTATATAACTAAAATCCATGAGGCAGATGGAGAAACCAAGGGGTTTGATTTTTTCTTCATCGCAGTTTTCGTCGAAACTTGATGAAGTAAAGAAAAAACCCTGTTCAAACCCCAAATTTTTGGCCAAGTGTACGAATTCCCATATTTTTAAAAAGGGAGTTTTTTCACCTGGAGGAGGATGGTGAAAACCAATTGCTACTGGTCTATCGTAATATTCAGCTGTCAGCAGTCCTTTTCCCTCTTTTATGTTGGAAAATCCTTTACAATTGAGTAAAATTTTTATCAGCTGCAGCTGAAATTCTTCTACATTCAACGGCCTGATGCGATGGGAAAGATGATTTACTACACTCTCTTTCCTTCGTTTTTCTCGATTTTTTACATAAATCTTATGCTTTCTTATATAAATCATTACATCTAATAGTCCTACCGCAGCCAGGGATATTAAAGCAGATAAGAGCGGGGATTTGGTTCTATAGACTATCCATAGATAGACTAAAACCCATATGGCAATATTTATAAAAAATATGTCTGATATAATCCGGATAAATGAGCTGTGATGCTCGGCATCTATATTCATATAATATTTAAATAGTTGACATTTGTGGCGGATATTCATAATAAAACACCTCCTGGAATAGTTTTCCCATACTTAATTGCATTCATTCTTGCTATATGGATTTTCAAGGAAATATAGATATCGTTTTTCTATTGTGGTATAATGAAATGAGATTTATCAGGGAGGGTTATGGGCTATTGTGTAAGCGTCTTGGGATTTATGGGGGAAGTTTTGACCCAGTTCATATAGGGCATTTAGTTATGGCAGAGCTAGTGCGGCAGGAATGTAAACTGAACAAGGTGTTATTTATACCAGCAGGCAATCCTCCACACAAAACAAATCGGCAATTGGCCCCAGCCCTGGAGCGGTATGACATGGTCCAGCTGGCCATAGAAGGCAACCCATATTTTGAAGTTAGTTCAATAGAGATTGAGCGTGAAGGAAAAAGTTTTACAATAGATACATTAAAGGAACTTAGGGAAATATATTCTAGTAGCTGGGAATTTTGGCTTATTATTGGAATGGACAGCCTTTTGGAAATTAAAACTTGGCGCAAAGTAGATGAAATTGTAAAAATCTGCAATCTTGCAGTATATGCCCGGCCCGGTTATTCGCTAGATGCTAATAGAAAAGAAATTGAAACATTACGCCGAGAGCTGGGTGATACTGAGATTGCTTTTGTTCCGGGTCCTTTGATAGGGATTTCGTCTACTGAGATTAGGCAGCGGATCAGAGCAAATAAATCGATTCGATATTTAGTCCCAGAGGCTGTACAAGCCTATATTCAGGAACATTCTCTAAATAAAAGAATAAAAAACAATCATTGCCTAAAAAAATCGAGGCTGGAGCGAAACGAATCGATGT